>JBQDYR010000080.1:0-2121 GCA_052105355.1 Anaerococcus sp. | reverse complement strand
ATTTATGGAAGAAAAAATCTATTAATGACTTTTTTATAAGTGGCTATGCTGTAGGTCTAGGGTTTCAAATAATGGAAGATATGTCATTTATAGGAAGCGATGGACTTGCTGAAATGAATAATTTAGTACCACTAGTGCTAGCTAGAATATCACAAGCATGGTCTACGCACTGGATATATACGTCTTTATTTGCTTTAGGCTTTTATTTTCTTATCAATAAGAAAAAAATTTCTACAGGTCTTTCTTTGGTAGGATTTGTATTAATTAACCATTTCTTGTGGGATAGCCCATATGGAGAATGGGAGTTTGTACCAGCTATTTTAGGGACAATGATGATTCTTTGCCTAATTTATGTAGTTAAAAATATATTATTAGAAACTTTAATAAAAAAAGATGGTTATATGAAAATAAATAAGGAGATTATATGAAAAATATTGGTTTATTAGTAGCAGTAGAAGTTGAAGCAGTAACTAAGAAATATAAAGATGATTTAAAACGTGAGTTTAGAAAAGGATTTGATGTTTATATTTTGGAAAGGGGAAATTATAGACTACATTTTGTACACTCGAATGTCGGTCTAATAAGGGCTGCTGCAGCTGTACAAATGTTATGTGATAACTATAATATAGATTTTTTAATTAATTTTGGAGTTGTTGGCGCTTTAAGAGATGATTTGAAAGTTGCTGATACTTGCTTTGTAGAAAAAGTAGTCCACTATGATATGGATACTTCTGCTATTGACAATATCGAAGTAGGACGATATTTAGAGTATCCCGATATTTATTTGCCAACTTCAAGTGATATTCTGGATAAGGTAAAAGAAATGTATCCAGAAATTCCTGTATTTATAGGAGCTTGCGCTGATAAATTTGTTCATACTGATGAAGATAAAAAAGTTTTAAATCAAAAATATGGTGCAGATATTTGTGATATGGAAAGTGCAGCTGTAGTACTTATCTCAGATATTAATCAGGTACCAAACCTAATAATAAAGACTGTCTCTGATTCTTTAACAGGCGGAGCAGGTGAATACGAAAAAAGAATGCGTGAGGCATCAGATATGTGTATAAATATCGTAGAAAATGTCTTAGAATCAAATTTAATATAGAAAAATTTAATTATACTATTTTTTATTATTACTGGTCGTATTCGTGCATATCTATTATTTAATTTAATATAATATATCTATAGAAATAACCTTACGAAAATTGTAATTTTAATAAATTAGGGTATATGTTAGTATATACATAGGACAAAGAGTCCGTATATAGGAGGAAAAAATGAAAAATAAAAAAGTAATAAGGATATTTTCTATATTTGCTTTGGTTACTGCCTTTGCAGCTTGTTCAAATGATAATTCAAATACTACTGAAGGATCCAGTACAAGCATTGAATCTAGTGAAAATATTGAATCTAATGATGAAAGTGTAATGGAAACTACTAGTGATGAAAGTTCTGTAGAAAGTGTTAATGATGAAAGTTTGGCTGAAAATGAAATGTCTACTGAATCAACCGACCCTAAAGCTTTAAATGAAGAAAATATTACTGAAAATGAGGATGTTCAAATGCATGAAACAGATGGTACTTATGTTACAACTTTGTTAGCTTCAAATGAAGGTAAACCAATTGAAGATATAGATTCTGGTACTGCATATGAGGTAAATATAGAGGATGATCAGCTTATTGTTAAGGGTACTTTTAACTACAGAGAAGACGAGACTGATTATGATAACCAAACCTTATTAGAAGAACAAGATAATACCTTTAAATTGGCAGAGGATGCAGAGTTTTCTGCAGTTGGTGGTACAGCACCTGCTAAAATGTTTACTAGGGATGAATTTTTAGAATATGAAAAAGAAGTATCAGATTCTGGACTTGCTCTCATTATTAGAGTAGAGGATGGTTTAGTTAAATCTGTATCTATTTCTTCATAATATTGAAAATAAAGGAATCTTGTAAAGTTAGTACTTTACAAGATTCTTTTTTAATGAGTTAAATGTTTTATTTTTTTAATTGTATAGTAAAATAAATTACAATAGGATAATATATTTTAAGGAGAGTTTATGAAAGTAGGAATAAAGGGTAAAAAAGAAATTTTAGTAAATGAAGATAATACAGCTT
>JBQDYR010000079.1:0-8481 GCA_052105355.1 Anaerococcus sp. | reverse complement strand
AGCTACTATTTTTCCATCTGTTATACCTATATAATCATCTTTTTTGATTTCTATTCCATTAATAGAAGTATCTCTTATGGATATAGTCACTTCGCAAACTCTTAAGTCCTCTATAGCTTCATTCATTTCTTCAAGATTTTCATTTAAGTCATAGTTTTCATCAAAAGATAAAATAGCAGAAAATGCTTCTGGTATAGATCTAGTTTCTACTACTACACAATTTTTTTCTACAAGTTCACAGGCTTGTTTAGCTGCCAAGAAAATATTTTTATTGTTTGGGAAAATAATAATATTTTCTGCATTTATATCGTCTACTGCTTTAAAAATATCTTCAGTTGAAGGATTCATTGTTTGTCCACCTTCAATTATTTTATCTACATGTAAGCTTTTAAATACCTTATCGTAGCCTTCTCCCCTAGAAATTACAACAAAACCATATTTTTTCTTAGGTTCTGATGCAAGTTTTATTTGCTTTTGCATTTCTGGATTAATATTTATGATTTCAAATTTTATAAGATTAGCATTACCTGCAAAAATGCTCGCAATATTTCCTATTTCATCTATTTCAAAATTGGCCTTTAAAACTTCATTTTCATAGGCATATTTGGGATGGTCAGAAATTTCATCTATAGCTTTTTTTATTTCTTCTGAATCCTCTTTATTTGCCATAACCTCAAATTCAATTCTAAAATCTTTAGGTTCAATTTTTTCAATTTTTATGTCTTCTTCTAAGTTAAAGTCCTCATTTAAAGCTCTTAAAGCTCCTTCTACAAGATACATTAACCCTTGTCCACCTGAGTCTACTACGCCTGCTTCTTTTAAAACAGGAAGTAAATTAGGGGTGTTTAAAAGAGCTTTTTGTCCTTCACTAATGATTAAATATAGATACTCTTCTATATTCATTTCATTGTCAATGGATTCTTCAGCCTTTTCTGCCATCATCCTACAAACTGTAAGAATTGTACCTTCTGTAGGTTTCATAACAGCCTTGTATGAGGTATTTTTTGCTTGAACAAAAATATCCCTAATCTCTTCCTTGCCAATATTTTCTTTACCTTTTAAAGCCTTTGACATACCTCTACAAAGTTGAGATAGTATAACTCCAGAGTTACCTCTTGCTCCCATTAGGGTGCCTTGGCTTAAAGCCTTGGTTATAGCTTCTATTGAAGTTTTATCAGAAGAGTTTACCTTCTCTACACCTGACTTCATAGTCATAGTCATGTTAGTACCTGTATCTCCATCTGGCACTGGAAAAACATTCAGTTTATCAACATGCTCTCTATTTTCGTTTAACAATTCATATGCCTTGTTTATCATAAAAACAAGTTCATTAGCATCAATTACTCTCATCTCTCACCTATTTCCTGATTCCTTGAACTATAATATTAACCTCGGAGACTCCGATGTTAAGGGACTTTTCTATATTGTATTTAACATTATCTATAATATTTTCACAAACAACTGCTATTCTAACACCATATTCTAATATTAAAGATATATTTACAGTTACACTTCCGTCTATGTTTCTTTGTACTTGGACACCTCTGTCCATGTTGTGTATTCCTAGTAATTTATATATTCCATCTTTTGTACTTCTACTGGCAAGTCCAACTACGCCATAGCTAGACATAACAGATGCACATGCAATATTTGCAATTACAGATTCATCTATAGTTACCTTTCCGTAATTGTTTACATACTTAATTGACATATACTCCTCCATTTTCTTAATTCTACATATATAAAAAATTATACCATTTTTAGCATATAATTCATAATTTTACCTATTATACTTGATTAAACTATCATATAAAAAATAAAGAATCCTTTTTAATTAAAAGTATTCTCTATAAATAATTTTTTTTATAAAATAATAAAAACGGTTTAAAATTCTTTATTTTTAACTATAGAAATAGAAAACTTTACGCAAAGGAAAATTATTAAAAGACCTATAAAGCTTACTACCAAGCCTATAGTAGATGGAGAATATGTATTAATAGTTTTAAAAACCACCGTCATATTTCTATTTAATAAAGTTTGAGCACTTAAAACTATAAACAATACTATTAACATAAAAATTTTACCTTTTTCAGCTCCAAATTTTAAAACAAATGGGAATTGAATAGTAGACACTAATATACACATTATAAATGTAAGAAGCGAAATGATAAGAATCATATCTATAGATAATTGATTCTTTATGTACAAAAATACAAACATGATTATAGCGCCAATTAATGAAGGAACAAAGGCAAAGAAAAGTTTACTAAGTACATAATCTCTATTACCTATAGGCATAGAAAATGCTAATTGAGCAAAATTAGATCTAGAATCATTAATGAAAGTTGCAGTTAACAAACTTACAGGTATCAAAGTACAATAACCTAGTAGATACATTACATCTTGTTCTCGTATAGCATAGACTCCAACTGCTAAAAATAGAGCTAAGTCTATAAATATCAATTTTCTAATACTTGCTATATCTTTTGATATAAGTGCTTTCATTATTTATTTTCTCCTTTTACATAGTAAATCATAATATCTTCTATAGTTGGTTTTTGTATATTAATATCTTTTGGAATTAAATTTTTCTTAACCAAAAGTTCTTGTCCAAAAGAATGAATCCTACGACCAATAACTGCATCTTGATCTATATTTTTTGCATCTTCATTTGATAGAGAACAAAGTCCATAGTCTTATTCTAATCCATCCTTTGTTTCCATAAATAGAACTTTTCCTTCATGGATAAATGCTATATAGTCTGCAATTTTCTCTAGGTCTGATAGAATATGGGAAGAAATAAGAATGGTATGTTTTTCATCTTGCATAAAGTCAAGGAGTAAATCCAAAATATTATCCCTAACTACAGGATCTAGACCACTTGTTGCCTCATCTAGTAGAAGTAAGTCTGCATTGTGTGAAAGTGCAATAGCCATAGATAGTTTCATCTTCATTCCCCTAGAATATGTTTTAATCTTTTGATTATTAATAAGATTAAATTTTCTTATATAAGAGTTAAAAGCATCCCTGTCCCATTTTGAATAGACACCTGAACAAAACTTTTCAACATCAACTAAGTTCATCTCATCTGGTAAAAATAGGTCATCAAATACAACACTTATCCTATCTTTTATTTTTACTTTTGAAGGATTATCTTCACCTAAGATTTTAATTTCACCCTTATCTTTACGTAATAAACCAAGAAGTAATTTAATTGTAGTAGATTTACCTGCTCCATTTTCTCCTATAAAGCCAACTATAGTTCCTTGTGGAATATTTAAATCTATGGGGCCAAGTTTAAATTCATCAAAGTTTTTTTCCAATGATTTTATCTCTATAGCATTAATCATATATTTCCTCCATATAGTTTTTTAACATTTCAATTAGTTCATGATTACTTAGTCCAATAAATCTTGCAAGATCGATGGATTCTTGTAGTTTTCCCTCAATTTTTTTTAGGTATTCTTCTTTTATAAGCTCTTTATTTTGAGCTGCAACAAAATTACCCTTGCCTTGGACTGAATCTATAAATCCATCAAGTTCTAACTCATCAAAGGCTCTCTTGGCTGTGATCATAGAAACTCTCAATTCTTTGGCAAGAAATCTAATAGAGGGCAGCTTCTCACCCTCCTTCAAGCTTCCAGAAATAATTTGTGCTTTTATTTGATTTTTTATTTGCAAATAAATTGGATCATTACTAGAATTATCAATTTGTATATTCATTTACTACCTCATCTGTTACTGGTGTATTTACTGTTATTATTTTACTATAACAGTTAAAAGAATTTCAAGAAAAAGTTTTAAGTTTTTTTAAAATCTATATTAAAAATACTCACAAAAAAAGATATGGTAGGAAGTCTACCATATCTTTATATTAGTTATCTTATTCTTGATTTATTTTCCAGCTAATCTCTTATATGTTTCGTATCTATCTTTTGCAGCTTTTTCTGCTTCTGCATATAGAGCATCTGCTGTTTCAGGGAATGATCTCTTAAGTGAAGAGTATCTTACTTCTCCTTGAATAAATTCTTGGAATGATTCTTTTGGTTCTCTAGAATCTAATTGGAATGGATTCTTACCTTCGTCAGAAAGTCTTGGGTCGAATCTCCATAAGTGCCAATAACCAGCTTCTACAGCTTGTTTTTCTCTATATTGAGATTTACCCATACCAATTCTAATTCCGTGGTTGATACATGGTGAGTAAGCAATGATCAATGATGGACCGTTATAGCTTTCTGCTTCTTTCATAGCTTTTAAAGTTTGATTTTGGTTAGCGCCCATAGCTACTTGTGCTACGTATACATAACCATAAGATGTCATCATTAGACCAAGATCTTTCTTTCTAACCTTTTTACCAGAAGCTGCAAATTGTGCTACTGCTGATAATGGTGTAGATTTAGAAGATTGTCCACCTGTATTTGAGTATACTTCTGTATCGAATACTAGTACGTTTACATCTTCACCAGATGCTAGTACGTGATCTAAACCACCAAATCCGATATCATATGACCAACCGTCACCACCAAAGATCCAGATTGATTTCTTGATCATGTAGTCTTGTAGGTTGTAGATTTTTCTTAGTAATTCAGAAGCTTCTTCATTATCTACTTTTTTATCTTTTAGGTTAAGAATCTTAGCTGCTGCTTCTTTAGAAGAGTTAACTTCATCTTTTCCTTCAATCCATTGTTCAAATGCTTCATTTAATTCAGAATCAGCATTTAATTCGATAAATTGGTTCATATATGTTTCAAGTTGTAACTTGTTAGAATCATTAGCAAGTTTCATACCGTAACCATATTCTGCTGCATCTTCAAATAGTGAGTTACCCCAAGCAGGACCTTGTCCACAAGCATTAGTTGTGTATGGTGTAGCTGGTGAGCTTGCTCCCCATATAGATGAACAACCTGTAGCATTTGCAATGTACATTCTATCACCAAATAATTGTGTAGCAAGTTTAGCATATGGTGTTTCTCCACATCCTGCACAAGCTCCAGAGAACTCTAGTAATGGTTGTTTAAATTGAGATCCTTTAAGTGTAAATGGATCCATAACATCTTCTTTATATCCTACTTCGTTATGAGCATATTCCCAATGTTCTTTTTCTATTTCTACTTGTTCTTCGAAAGGTTTCATTAGAAGAGCTTTCTTTGGAGCTGGACATACATCAGCACAGTTTCCACAACCTGTACAATCAAGTGGTGAAACTTGGATTCTGAATTCATATCCGTCCATTCCTTTACCGATAGCTTTCTTTGTATCAAAACCTTCTGGTGCATTTGCTTTTTCTTCTTCTGTAACTAAGAATGGTCTAATTACAGCGTGAGGACAAACATATGAACATTGGTTACATTGGATACAATTATCTAATTGCCATTCTGGAACTGTTAAAGCGATACCTCTTTTTTCATATTTAGTTGTACCTGGTTCGAATTCACCATTTTCAATTCCTACAAAGGCTGATACTGGAACATCGTCTTCTTTTTGTTCAAGCATTGGCTTAACAATATCTCTGATGAATTCTGGAAGTTCTTTTATATCTTTCTTTTCATCTTCAGCATCTTTCCAACTTTCTGGAATTTCAATTTTAACAACTGCATCTGCACCCATATCTACAGCTTTGTAGTTCATGTTTACAATGTCATCACCTTTGTGACCGTAAGCTTTAACTATAGATTCTTTAAGATGTTTTATAGCTTCTTCTTGTGGAATTACATTTGCAAGGTTAAAGAATGCTGATTGCATAATCATGTTTGTTCTTGAACCAAGTCCAATTTCTACTGCGATATCAGAAGCATCGATTGTGTAGAAGTTGATTTTGTGTTCATAGAAGTATCTTTTCATACTTGCTGGTAAATGTTGTTCAAGTTCTTCTTCTGACCATTTGCAGTTTAATAAGAATGTTCCACCATCTTTTAATCCTTTTAATAAATCATATTGATTTACGTAAGCTGGTTTTGAACATGACATAAAGTCAGCTTCGTCCAATAAGTATGTTGATCTGATTGGGTCTTTACCAAATCTTAAGTGAGATACTGTTAAACCACCTGATTTTTTAGAGTCATAATCAAAGTAACCTTGAGCATACATATCTGTATTGTCACCAATGATTTTGATAGCTTGTTTGTTAGCTCCAACAGTTCCGTCAGATCCGAATCCCCAGAATTTACATCTTGTTGTTCCTTCTTGTCTAATCTTAAGATCTGTTCTATCTAGTGATTTGTTAGTAACATCATCTGTAATAGAAAGAGTAAAGTCTTCTTTTGGTTGATCTGAAGCAAGATTTTTGAATGCTGCTTCGATATCAGCTGGAACTGTATCTTTTGATGAAAGTCCATATCTACCACCAATTATTAATGGTCTTTCTTCTTCTTCGAAGAAGGCAGATTTAACATCTAGTAGTAGTGGTTCTCCTATTGAACCTTTTTCTTTTGTTCTATCTAAAACAGCAATTTTCTTAACTGTTTTTGGAATAGCTTTTAATAGGTGTTCTTTAGAGAATGGTCTATATAAATGAACTTCTACTAAACCTACTTTTTCTCCTCTTTCTAGTAAAACATCAATTGTTTCTCTAGCTGCTTGACATACAGATCCCATAGCTATGATGATTCTATCTGCATCGTCTGCACCATAATAGTTGAATAAATCATAGTTTGTACCAATAAGATCATTAATTTTTTGCATGTAATCTTCAACAACACCTACTATATCTGTATAGAAATTGTTGCTTGCTTCCATTCTTTGGAAGAAGATATTCTTTTCTGCAGTACCAACAGTTTTTGGGTTTTCTGGATTTAATGCATTTGCTTTAAAATCTTCAACTGCTTTTTTATCTAGTAGTGGTTCTAATGTTTCATAGTCCCATACTTCAATTTTTTGAATTTCGTGACTTGTTCTGAATCCGTCAAAGAAGTGTAAGAATGGAACTTTACCTTTGATAGCTGCTAAGTGAGCTACTGGAGCAAGGTCCATAACTTCTTGTACAGAGTTAGTAGCTAGAAGTGCAAAACCTGTTTGTCTTGTAGCCATAACATCTGAATGGTCACCGTATATTGATAAAGCATGTGTAGCTAAAGTTCTTGCTGACACGTGGAATACACCTGGTAGTTGTTCTCCTGCAATTTTGTACATGTTAGGAATCATTAATAATAATCCTTGACTTGCTGTGTATGTAGTAGTTAATGCACCAGCTGTAAGTGATCCGTGTACTGCACCAGCTGCACCAGCTTCTGATTGAAGTTCTTTAACTTGAACTGGTCTTCCAAATAAGTTCTTTCTTCCGTTTGCTGCCCAAACATCTACTGCTTCAGGCATTGGTGATGAAGGTGTTATAGGGTAAATTGTTGCAACATCAGTAAACGCATATGATACGTGTGCTGCAGCAGTGTTACCATCCATAGTCTTCATAGATCTTTTAATTGTCATATAGACCTCCTATAAAATTATATGAATCAATTATCGTTAACACTAGTTTTAGTATATATAAGTTTGTAGATTTAGTCAAGTTTACTTATAAAATAAATTTTATATATTGTATGTTTTTAATTATATGCCTTTTGCATTATTATCTTCATTCAAAGATTTATATAGATTATCGGTCATAACCTTAGCTGCATTATAGCCCATAGATTTCTCTCTTTGATTCATAGCAGCAACTTCTACGATCATTGCTATATTTCTTCCAGCCCTTACAGGGATTAAAATTTTCGGTATCCTTACTCCTAAAATTTCTGTATAATGATCATCAAGTCCAAGCCTGTCATATTCATAATCTTCTCTCCAATGTTCAAGCTCTATAACCATATCTATTTCTGTAGTAACTTTTACAGCTCCAGTTCCATATAATCTTCTTACATCTATAATTCCAAGTCCTCTTATTTCAGTATAGTGTCTGATATTCTCTGGAGATTTTCCACTTAATCTATTATCATAAGAAATAATATCCACAACATCATCTGCAACAAGTCTATGCCCCCTATTTACTAAGTCTAGAGCTGTTTCAGACTTACCTACAGAAGACTGTCCAATTATAAGAACTCCAACACCAAACACTTCAAGCAATTCTCCATGTACATTAGTTTTTTTTGCAAAAGCATACTCTAATTCTTGGGATACTATAGATGTTAGTTTTGTAGTAGCAGCATTGCTTCTTAAAAGAGTTGTATCATAGTAGTTAGCAAGATCGATAATATCTTTTGGTAACTCAACTCCATAAGAGAAAACTATGGCTGGTATTTTGTATGACAAAACTCCTCTAAACCTTTCATATCTCATTTTATCGTCTAGACCTGTAAGGTAAGTATATTCGACAGATCCAATTATCTGCAGTCTTTTATAAGGAAACTCTTCCAAGTATCCTGCAAGCTGTAAACCTGGTCTGTTAATATCTGGGCTTGTCAGTTCTATTTCTTCATAATCAGATGATTTGTTTACTATTTCTAATTCACAAGCATCAACTATCTGACTAAGTTTTACACTAGATTG
>JBQDYR010000078.1:0-8486 GCA_052105355.1 Anaerococcus sp. | reverse complement strand
CATTTAGAAGAAGAAATGAAAAAAAAGGATTTAATTCCTTTTTTAAGAGTATTTTTAGGAAAGTAAAATGGAAAAATTAGAAGATAGACTATCTATGATAGAAGAAACAATAGGCAATGAAAATTTTAGAAAAAATAAAGGTCTTAGTAATGAAATAGGATACTATATTTTTGATTATGACGCAAAAGATGAATTGATGGTAAGAGATTATATTAAAGACTTAGAGGAAAAAAATAGAAAAAATCAACCAGGATATGAACTAAAAATATATGACGTCTACGATATGATGATTGATTTCATAGAAGAGCAAGATCTTTATGAGGCTTGCGTTGAAATGGAAAAAAATGATGGTTTAGATTATTTGATTTCAGCAGTAAATGATATTTTAAGATTAGATTATGATGATAATTATTTTAATACTTATATAGATGAAAATACACCCGAAAATGCTGTGGTTTTTATTACTGGAGTTGGTAAAATATTTCCATTTGTTAGATCCCATGGTATTTTAAATAAATTGCATCTAGTTTTTGATAGAGTTCCAGTGGTACTATTCTATCCTGGAAGATATGACGGTCAAAGTTTGATGTTATTTTCAGAATTTAAAGATGATAACTATTATAGAGCATTTCCACTTATAAAATAGGAGTTATATTATGTTAATAAAAGATATGTTTGCAAAAGAGATTGATAGAGATATACAAGGTGTAATTAAAGTAGGACAATCAAAAGATGAAAATATTAAACAGGAACTAGAAGAGTATGTTGTTACTAAGGAATTACAAAGACATTTTAAAGACTTTTTTAGTGATTATAAACAGGGAATAAAAGGAAATACAGATAAAATGGGCGTCTGGATATCTGGTTTCTTTGGAAGTGGTAAGTCTCACTTCCTTAAAATTTTATCCTATTTATTAGAAAATAATGAAGTAGACGGAAAAAAAGCTTTCCAATATTTTCTAGATGATGAAAAGATAATAAATCAGTCTGTTTTAGAAGATATGAAATTAGCATGTAATACACCTACAGATATTGTTTTATTTAATATAGATTCAAAAAGTAAGTCTGCAGGAACTAAGGGAAAAGATAGTATATTAAATGTTTTTTTAAAAGTTTTTAATGAAATGCAAAATTTTAGCACAGACCCTCATTTGGCAGATTTAGAAAGACAGTTAAAAGCTGAAGGAAAGTATGAAGATTTTCAAAAAGAATATCAAAGACTAAATAATTCAAATTGGTTAGATAATCGTCACCAGTTTAAATTTCATAAAGATAAAGTAGTCAAAACATTGGTAGAGATAGGTTTTATGAGTGAAGAGTCAGCCAGAGAATGGATCAAAACAACTACAAAGTCTTATGAAATAAGCATAGATGAGTTTGCAAAAATGGTCAGAGATTATTTGGATAGTAAGGACGAAAATCATCATATAGTATTTTTAGTAGATGAAATAGGACAGTATATAGGAAATAATACTGACTTAATGCTTAATCTACAAACGATAACAGAAGACTTAGGCACAGCATGTAACGGAAAAGCATGGATAGTAGTAACCAGTCAACAAGATATAGATTCTATAACTGAGGTTCAAGGAAGAGACTTTTCTAAAATTCAAGGACGTTTCAATACAAGATTAAATTTAACTTCAGCCAATGTGGACGAAGTAATTAAACTAAGGATATTAGATAAGACAGAAACTGCCAAGGAAACCTTGTCTGTTATATATGAAAACAATGAAACTATTATAAAAAATTTATTAATATTTAATGATGGTATAGATAAAAAACTTTATAATAATAGTGAAGATTTTTGCCAAGTATATCCATTTATACCTTATCAGTTTAACCTTTTAGCAGATGTATTGACCTCCATAAGACAACATGGGGCTAGTGGTAAGCATCTTTCAGAAGGAGAAAGATCTATGTTAGCCTTATTTAAAGAAAGTGCAGAAAAACTAATGGATAAAGAGGATGGAGAAATAGTTCCATTTAATATTTTTTATGGAGGATTAGAAAAATTTTTAGATCATAGTCACTCTGCAGTAATAACAAGAGCCTTGGAAAATGAGAAAATAAATCCATACAAGGAAGAAGATAACTTTAATGTTGATGTATTGAAAACTTTATTTTTAATCAAATATGTTAAAGAAATACAAGCCAATCTAGACAACATAACAACACTAATGGTATCTAATCTACATGACGATAGGATAGAACTCAAAGAAAGAGTAGAAGAGGCATTAAATATTTTAGTTAGTCAAACATTAGTACAAAAAAATGGTGACCTATATATATTTCTAACAAATGAAGAACAAGAAATAACTAGAGAGATAGAAAGACAGCCCATAGAAACACAAGTATTAACTAGGAAAATCTCAGAGATGATATATGCTGGAATCTTATCAAATGACAAAGTTTCCTATAGTAAGCTTGGAAATAGATATAATTTTGATTTCAATAAATTTGTCGATGGAGATGCCTATAGATTTAATCCATCTTCTGAAATAGGAATAGATATTATAACACCCAATTCAGAAAAAAGTGGTATAGAAGAAGACTTAAGAATGTCTAGTGCTAGGGATGATATAATCTATGTAAATTTGCCAAATGATAGGGTCTTTATAGATGAAATAAGAACAGAAATAAAAATAGAAAAATATCTACAAATATCAAGTTCTAGTGATATTCCAAGAATTGAACAAATAAAAGCACTAAAAAGAGTAGAGCTTAGAGAACACCAAAATAGAAGCAAACTATATTTAGAAGAAGCTTTAAAAGAAGCAGATTTTTATATACATGGAGATAAAATAGACCATAAAAGCAGAAACTTTCAGGTTAATGTCGATGAATCTCTACAAAAATTAATAAATATTGTATACCACAAATTGGACTATATAGATATTCCTATGGATGATCAAGAAATCAGAAAGTTATTTAATAATAGAGATGATAATACCATTGAATTAAAAGGACTAGAAAGTACAATTTTCAATGATATACAAGTAGTATTAGATTTTATAAAGTTAAAAACTAAAAATCATAGAAAAATTTCACTAAAAGAGATCAAGGATAGATTTATAAAATCGCCATATGGATATATTGCTTTGGACGTAGAATGGATAGTATCTAAAATATTTTTAGATGGAAATATTAGTCTTAGTCTTAATGGTGAAACTATATCCCTATTAAATCAATCTCAAGATAAAATAATAAATTATATTAGCAAAAAACAATATGCAGAAAAACTATTGATAGAAGAAAAAGAAGTAATAGATGAAAAATATATAAAAAATCTAAAAGACATCTCTTATTCCTTGTTTGGAAGAAAAATCACAGAAAATGATACAGATATGGTTGTAAAAATTTTCAATGATTCTGCATGGGAGATGATAAAAAAGTTAAATATAATAAAAATTAATTATTCTAGTGGAGATTATCCAGGTGAAAATATAATAAAAAAAGGAATCCTTTTGTTAAATAGTACAAGGGAGATTTCAAATACTAAAGATATATTCCAGAAAGTATTTAAAAATAAAGATAAATATTTAGATTTTGGAGAAGACTATCAACCGATAAAATCATTTTTTGAGGGTGAACAAAAAAACATATGGGATAAATCTCAAGACTTATTATCCAAATATGAAGATAGTAAATCTTATATATATGATGAAAGTATTGAAAACATTACTAAAGAGATGTATTCTATCCTATCTAAGTCAAATCCTTATAGTAGAATAAAGGATTTATCTGAAATAAAAGATAAATTTTTAGAACAATATAGTAAATTACTAGACAAGGAATTAGAACCTGTAAAAATAGAGATAGAACAGGCCAAAGCTAGGGTTATGGAGGAACTAGAAAAAACAGAATTCAAAGATTTATTTGAACAAAGATATAGGGCAAGTTTCCAAGCACTAAAAGAAAAAGCAGAATCTAGTAATAATATCTCCAAATTAAATGGAATCAAAATAGAAGCCGACAGATTGAAAATGAGATATCTTGATGAAATAGCAAAAAAAATAGATGAACTGGAAGCTGAGAAGGATAAAAGACCTGAAAAAAGAACAGGTAAAGAAAACGAACCTCCAACAGTTACAAAACCACATATAAAAAGAAAAAATATAAGGATAAGAGATATTAACCCAACAAACTCATGGAAAATAGAAAGCAAAGCTGATTTAGATAAATATATAAGAGAATTAAAAGAAAGTTTAGAAAAAGAATTGGATGAAAATATTATATTAAATATTGAATTTTAGGGAGATATATATGGACAAAACTGCATTAAAAAACTTTGCCATATATGCAAGAGAAAAACTTATTAAAGACATAGAAGATAAGGCAAGACTGATAGGAATAAAGGAAGAGAGAATAGTTGAACCTCTTTCACAATCCACAAAAGATATGAAAGTTTTTGCTATAGGTCAAAATGATACCTATAGAATAGTCGGACATGATGTAATCAAATATGAAAAATTAATCCAAGAACTAGATAAAAGAACAAAAGAAGAAAACTATCAAACAGCCTATAAAACCTTGATAGAAGAAGTAGCCTATACTTGGTTTAATAGAATAATTGCCATAAGATTTATGGAAGTAAATGACTACATGCCAGATAGGTTAAGAATACTATCATCAGAAAGAGATGGAGTAAAAGAGCCGGAATTTGTAACAAATTATAGGGACACAGATATAGGAATATCAGAAGAAGAATTTGAATATTTAGATAAGTTAAAACTAGACGGTAGTAACAAAGCTATGGAAGAAATATTTAAAATTCTTTTTATAAAACAATGCAATGCCTTAAATACAAATTTACCCGATTTATTTGAAAGAACAGACGACTATGCAGAACTACTATTAAATATTTCCTATGAAGATCCACAAGGAGTAGTCCGTAAACTACTAGATGATATAGGAGAAGAACCCTTTGACATAAGTAAGAATGGTCAAATAGAGATAATAGGATGGTTATATCAATATTATAATGAAGTCCCTAGAGATAAAGTTATAAATATATATAAAGGCAATGTAAAGAAAGAAGATATACCAGCAGCTACCCAACTGTTTACAACAGAATGGGTTGTTAAATATATGGTAGAAAACTCTTTAGGAAAATATTGGCTTGAAAGAAACCCTAAGAGCAAAATCAAAGAAGATATGAATTATTTGATGCCTGGTGAAATTGAAACAATAGAAGAAAAGATATCTCCAGAAGACATAAAAGTTTTTGATAACGCAATGGGAAGTGGCCATATCCTTATATATTCCTTTGATCTACTAATGAAAATATATTTAGAAGAAGGATATATGGAAAGACAAGCTGCAGAAAGCATAATAGAAAATAATCTATATGGCCTAGACATAGATAAGAGAGCCTATCAATTAGCATACTTTGCTGTGATGATGAAAGTTAGACAATATAGTAGAAGAATACTCAACAAAGATATAAAAAATAATCTTAAAGAATTCAAAGATAGTACTGATATAGATAAGACTCATTTAGAGTATATGGGAATATCATTAAGTAAAGAAGATAAAAAGAAAGCCTTAAGATCTATAAACTATCTAATAAAAGAGTTTGAAAATGCAAAAGAAATTGGATCGATACTTAAACTTGAAAAAATAGATATAGAGTCATTAAGAAAATTTATTAGAGATAGAAAGACAGAAGGTCAATCAACATTTGCTGATACTAATATAGAAGAAACAGTAGAAAAATTAGAACATATAATAGATATCACAGAAATGTTAATTAATAAATACAATGTTATGGTAACTAATCCTCCTTACTTAAATAAAATGTCTCCTAAGCTTAAAAAATATGTTTCAGAAAATTATCCTAATTATAAAAAAGATTTGTTTTCAGTATTTATGTTTAATAATGTGGAGATGTGTAAAAAAGGTGGTTACTCTGCTTATATGACACCTTTTGTTTGGATGTTTATATCTTCCTATGAAAAATTAAGAGAAAATATAATATCAACAAAGCATATATCAAGCCTAATCCAAATGGAATATTCAGCTTTCGAAGAAGCTACAGTTCCAATATGCACTTTTGTGCTTCAAAATGAAAAGAATAGCAAAAAAGGTAAATATATTAGATTATCGGACTTTAAAGGAGGAATGGAAGTTCAAAGATTAAAAATATTAGAAGCTATAGATAATCCTTCTTGTGAATATTATTATGAAACAGATGAAGATAACTTCGAATTAATACCAGGTAGGCCAATAGCGTATTGGGCTAGTGAGATTGTAAGAAACATATTTAAAAAAGGAAAGAGTTTTATTAAGTTTACAGAACCAAAATCAGGAGTCATGACTGGAAATGATAAAAGATTTATTAGAATATGGTTTGAAATAAATAATTTAAAAATGTCGACTAATAGTTATTCATATGAGGATATGAAATTGAGTAATAAAAAGTGGTTTCCGGTTACTCGCGGAGGAATATATAGGAAGTGGTATGGAAATCTTGAGAGTGTAGTAAATTTAGAAAATGAAGGTTATGAAATTAAATATGAGAATTCTAATAACTTTCGTTTAAGAGACAGTAAATATTATTTTAAACAAGGATTGACTTGGACAATGATTACTACAAATAAGTTGTCAGTAAGATTTGTACCAGAAGGAATATTATTTGGTAATGGTGGACCAACCTGTTTTCTTGAAAATCAACTTATGTTTTTTATGGGTTTATTAAATAGTATAATTATAGATAAAATAGTTTTGATATTGAATCCTACAATGAATATTGTTATTAATGATATTTGTAGATTGCCTGTGTTAGAAAGATACAGTAATGAGATTTCAGATACAGTCGATAATTCCATACTATTATCAAAAACAGACTGGGATTCATTTGAAACTTCTTGGGACTTTAAAATTCACCCATTACTAGATATAGATAAACAAGGACAAGTTACAAATAATATAGAAGAAGCGTATAGTAATTGGAAACAATATTCCAATAATAACTTTAATAAGCTAAAAGAAAATGAAGAAAGATTAAACGAAATCTTTATAGAAATCTATGGACTAGAAGATGAACTAAATAAATATGTATCAGATAAAGATATCACTATTGCCAAAATATTTGATGATAAAAAGGATATATATGAAGATATAAAAGGGAATAAATATATTTTAAACAAAGAAGATGTAATCAAATCCTTTATATCCTATGGAGTAGGATGTATATTTGGAAGATATTCATTAGACGAAAAAGGACTAGTTTATGCTGGTGGAGAATTTGATATAAATAGATATAAAAAGATTAAACCAGTAGAAGATAATATAGCCTTAATCACAGATGAAGAATACTTTGAAGATGACTTAGTAAGTAGGTTTGTAGAATTTGTTAGGATAAGTTTTGGAGAAGATAATCTAGAAGAGAACCTTAAATTTATAGCAGATTCACTAAAAGGAAAAGGAACTGCTAGAGAAAAAATAAGAAATTACTTTGTAAATGATTTCTACAAAGACCATGTTAAAAAATACAAAAAAACACCAATATATTGGCTATATGATTCATCAGCAGGAAAGACTAAAAAACAAAGTCAAAATGGCTTTAAAGCTTTAATTTATATGCATAGATATGGTGCAGACACTACAGGTAAGGTAAGGATTGACTATCTCCATAAGTTACAAAGAATCTATGAAAGAAGAATGGACTTTTTAAATGATGATATGGTCCATAATAAAGATGCAAAGAAAGTTGCACAATCTGAAAAAGAGCAAGAAAAGATCTTAAAACAAGTAAAAGAATGTAAAGACTACGATGAAAAAATAAGCCATATAGCTCTTTCAAGAATAGATATAGATTTAGATGATGGAGTAGGAGTAAATTACCAAAAAGTACAAACAGATGATAAAGGGGAAAAATTTGAAATATTATCTAAGATTTAGAAAAATATCTAGTTTTTTACACTAATAGAAATTTTAGTTAACACAACCATATTATGGAAATCAGCTTATATGGTCAAGATAAGTTTTTTATAAAATGTTTAGGAGGTAAGAGTAAATGAAGGTATGGGCATTTAATGATGCAGTCGAAGGGAAAAGAGAACTAGTATACCAATCTATTAAAAATGGTAAATCCCGTTTTGGATGGTCTTGGAAAAATGAACATAACTTGATTCCTGAAGAAAACTGGACTGAAGAACATCCTAGACAGTTATTTTTATTAAAAATCAAACCAGGAGATTGGATAGTTCATATCAATACTCCAGTATGGGGAAGATGTACCGCAGTAGAGGTAGAGTCTGAGTATGGTTTTGATGATGGAATTAATTTGGAAGATGGGATAGATTTCAGACATTATATAGGAGTTGCTCCAACTACAATAATAGAATTTGACCGAAGGGATCCAAATATTTTACCTACTGTTAATCTCAATCCTAGACAAAGATATCATAGAATTTATGCTAAAGATGACTTCTTAGAATCTTTAAAAAATATAAAAAACAATACTGTCCTACTAGGTCAAG
>JBQDYR010000077.1:0-8534 GCA_052105355.1 Anaerococcus sp. | reverse complement strand
AAGGATTTAGTAAAGTAGCAAAATTTAGGAAATCTAAAATATTTTCTCAAAAAGAGCTTAAAAAGGCTCACAGAGACTATGTCGTTATAGACATAGAAACAGATGGACTTGATTATAAAAAAAATAATATTATAGAAGTTGGAGCAGTAAAAGTATTAGATTCAAAAAATGAATATTTTCAAGCTCTAATTAAAACAGGAAAAAAAATACCTGAACAAATAACAGATTTAACAAAAATTGATGAAAAACTACTAAATAATGAGGGAAGAGAAATAGAAGAAGTAATAGATGATTTTTTAAACTTTTTAGAAAGATTACCAATAGTTGGTTATAATTTAAACTTTGATATAATGTTTATAAACAAGGTGTTGAGAAGTCTAGATAAAAGTCATTTATTAAATAAGAGATATGATCTATTAACTTATGTAAAAAAAGAAAAAAAGTTTCTCTCGTCATATACTTTGTCAAATATACTAAAAGAATATGGGATACAAAAAAATCAGCCACATAGAGCACTAGAAGATGCAAAGTTAACCTATGAACTTTCAAGACAAGTAAATAAATTTTTAATAGATATAGAAAACGAATAGGTATTTTTACGGGATCGTTAAGTGTTGTATCCGCGTAAGCGGGGGTGATCCTATTTCAGGATCTTCTATTTCACTAAATTCTACGTTGTATCCGCGTAAGCGGGGGTGATCCTATTGTTTTCATTTCTTTTCCTTTAGTTTCCAAGTTGTATCCGCGTAAGCGGGGGTGATCCTACATGGAGAAACTAAAAATTATGGTGATATTAGTTGTATCCGCGTAAGCGGGGGTGATCCTGTATTAGAGAGCAAATTATAAGTGATAAAGGGGTTGTATCCGCGTAAGCGGGGGTGATCCTATATAGCCTATCAATGTTATTTTTTAAGCTTCGTTGTATCCGCGTAAGCGGGGGTGATCCCTAACATTGATTACATTATACGTTGAGTACATTGTTGTATCCGCGTAAGCGGGGGTGATCCTAGAGAAATAATAATTGGAATGTTCGATTATTCGTTGTATCCGCGTAAGCGGGGGTGATCCTAGAAGCTTTCAGAGATTGCAGTAATTGATGTAGTTGTATCCGCGTAAGCGGGGGTGATCCCTTGACAAACTTTTGAAGCGTGGTATACTATAAGTTGTATCCGCGTAAGCGGGGGTGATCCTCAGTTGTCAAGCTTTTTTATTTTTTTATCATTGTTGTATCCGCGTAAGCGGGGGTGATCCTCTCTACTTTGCAATCTTTTCCATCTCTTACGAGTTGTATCCGCGTAAGCGGGGGTGATCCTAGTTGTCAAGCTTTTTTTATTTTTTTTAGGTGGTTGTATCCGCGTAAGCGGGGGTGATCCCTGTATAGCCGCTATTTTCTTCCGCTTCTTCTTGTTGTATCCGCGTAAGCGGGGGTGATCCTAGAAAGGCGGCGGCTGGATTCTCCGGCTGCTCGTTGTATCCGCGTAAGCGGGGGTGATCCTAATGCAAGGCTACAGAAATTGTAAGGGGAAAAGTTGTATCCGCGTAAGCGGGGGTGATCCTTGTATCTTCATATCCTGCAGCATCTTCTACTAGGTGTATCCGCGTAAGCGGGGGTGCTCCTATCATTCATCTAAAAAATTACAAACTAAAAAAGTTGTATCCGCGTAAGCGGGGGTGATCCTAAAAAAAAGCTTGACAACTAAATTATAGTATAGTTGTATCCGCGTAAGCGGGGGTGATCCTAATATAGATCTTTTATTTCTTCTTCTTGGATTGTTGTATCCGCGTAAGCGGGGGTGATCCTGAAGCTTCTTCCGTTTCTTCTTTAAAGCTTTCGTTGTATCCGCGTAAGCGGGGGTGATCCTACATAATTGTTATCCCAAGCATCTTCCATAAAGTTGTATCCGCGTAAGCGGGGGTGATCCTAATGGAAGGTTACAGAAATTGTAAGGGTAAAAGTTGTATCCGCGTAAGCGGGGGTGATCCTGGCAACAAGTGGAAAGAAATTGCAAAGGCTAAGTTGTATCCGCGTAAGCGGGGGTGATCCTTTTACTTTGTCAAGTATTTTATATAATTTTTTGTTGTATCCGCGTAAGCGGGGGTGATCCTAGTATCAAGTCAAGTACATCTTTAAAGTTTTGGTTGTATCCGCGTAAGCGGGGGTGATCCTGGACATGTTACAAGAAGTTAACAATTGGGACGGTTGTATCCGCGTAAGCGGGAGTGATCCCAGACAAATCATCAAATCTTTTATCAATCTTCTGTTGTATCCGCGTAAGCGTGGGTTAACTTATAAATTTAAAAGTTAAAGTTTTAGTAAATATGAAAAAAATTCTATCCATTTTGTAATTAAGTACATTTATTTTTATAATGTTCATAAAAAAATATTTGACTCTAGCTAATATAAGAAATAAATGGAGAATTTAAAAATATTTATGGGATAGATAATAAAATATAAACTAAAAAAAGAGACTAGCTAGTCTCTTTTTATCTTGCATTATATAATTGGAGTTACTTTTAATTATTATCTACTTTCTTTTTTAAAATTCCTAAAAGAAGAGCAGATACTAAAGATCCAATAGCTATTGCTATAAGATATTTTATTGGATTTTCTATAACGCCAATTACCCATATACCACCATGAGGTGCTCTTAGGGAGCAATTAAATATCATAGATAACATTCCAGCGATACCACTTCCTACGACTGATGCAGAAATTACTCTTAGTGGATCTGCAGCTGCAAATGGTATAGCTCCTTCAGTAATAAATGAAAGTCCCATGATTAAGTTTGTTAGTATTGTTTGTCTATCTTTTTCTGAATATTTATTTTTAAATAAAATCATTGATAGTGAAAGGGCAAGTGGTGGGACCATACCTCCAGCCATTACAGCTGCCATTACTAGAGATGAACCTTGGGCAAGAGAGGCTGTTCCAAATAGATAAGCAGCTTTGTTTATAGGGCCACCCATATCTATTGCCATCATTCCACCAACTAATAAACCTAGGGTTATTTTTGATCCGCTTCCCATAGTGTTAAGCCAATTTGTAATATACTCATTTAAGGCTGCAAGTGGTGGATTTAAGATTAGTAACATTATTAAACCAATAGATAAAATTCCAAATAGTGGGAAAATAAGTATTGGCTTTAAGCCATCTAGAGATTTTGGGAAAGGTTTAGTAATTTTTCTTAATAAAATTATAATATAACCTGATAAGAAACCTGCTACTAAAGCTCCTAAAAATCCAGCTCCACCTGTATTTGCCAAGAAACCACCAACAAAACCTACTGTTAAACCAGGTCTATCAGCTATAGACATACCTATAAAACCTGCTAATACAGGTAACATAAATCCAAAAGCAGCTCCACCGATTTGATTAAAGATTGCTGCTATTGGTGTATTAGAACCAAAATTTGATGGATCTATAGAGTAGTCATCTAATAGAAAGGCAAGAGCTATTAAAATTCCTCCACCTACAACAAAAGGTAACATATGAGAAACACCATTCATTAAATGTTTATAGAGTGTTTGACCAAAACTTGATTTTTCAGAAACCTCTTCAGTTTTTATTTTTTCACTACTATTGTACAAGGCTGTATTTTCATCAAGTGATTTGAGTATTAATTCTTTTGGCTTGCTTATTCCATTAGAAACTTTTGTCTCAATGAGCCTTTTTCCTGAAAATCTTGATTTTTCTATGCCTACATCACTAGCTATGATTATGCCTTTTGCATTTTGTATTTCTTCATGGGTTAAGGTATTTTCAACTCCTGTTGATCCATGAGTTTCAACTTTCATTGAATATCCCATTTCATTAGCCTTATTTTTTAAAGATTCAGCAGCCATAAAGGTATGAGCTATACCTGTTGGACAACCAGTTACAGCTAAAAGATCATAAGATTTATCTGATGTATTTACATTTTCTTTTTTAAAATCATCAGGAAATTTTTCTTTTTCTTTTTCTTCTATGATTTTTAGGAATTCATCTTCATTTTGTGAATTTAAAAGATCATTTATAAAACTCTCATCCATTAACATGGTAGAAAGTCTTTGTAGTAGAACAATATGTTCATCGTTGGATTTTTCTGGTACAGCTATGAGGAAGAATAATTTTGTGTCTTCTCCATCAAGAGAATCAAAATCTGATCCTTTAGGTACTGTCATTGCAGCAAGTTGAGGAAATTTTACAGCTTTTGATTTTGCATGGGGGATGGCAACTCCTCCACCTATACCTGTTGTACCTGATTTTTCTCTTAATAGGACATCCTTTTTATAAAGTTCTTTATCAATTAAATTTCCACTATTGTCCATTAGGTCAACTAATTTTGAAATCAAATCATTTTTATTTGCTGGACTTTCTCCAAGTTTTATGGAGCTTGTATTTAATAATTCTATAATTTTCATTTTTTACTCCTATAATTGTTTATATAAGTTGTATATTTCATCTTTTTTTCCAAGCTCATCAGAAAATGCCGTTGCAGATCCACATGCTATAGAAAATTTAAAGGATTCTTCATTTGTGTAGCCATTTTTTTGGCATAAATAAAACCTGCGACCATAGAATCACCAGATCCTACTGAATCTACCAATTTTCCTGAAGGTGCTTTAGAGTAGTATTCTTTTCCTTGATCATCTAGCATATAAGCACCAGCTTTTCCTAAAGAAACTATAATGTTTTTTGCTCCCTCATCTTGTAGTGATTTTGCATAGAATGATAAATGTTTTTTTGTTTTAATATTTGTGTCAAATATTTCTTCTAATTCCCTTAGGTTGGGCTTTATCAAGTAAGGTTTTTTATCGAGAGTATTTTTTAATGCATCTCCACTAGCATCTACAATAATCTTTACATCTTTTTTATTTAATTTTTCAAATATTTTTTTGTAAAAATCTTCTTCTAAAGATTTTGGAATTGAGCCTGATAAGAAAAGATAGTCTCCATCCTTTATTTGTTCAAGTTTTTTAAAAAGTAGATCTACTTCTTTTTTTGAAATCTCAAGTCCTGGCCCATTTATCTCAGTTTCTACTTTAGATTTTATCTTTACGTTTATTCTGGTGAAACCTTTTTTGACATGGATAAGATCAGAAATGAGTTTATGGTCTTCTCTTAGACTTCTTTCGATTTCAAGTCCTGTAAAACCACCTATAAAACCCAGAACTATTGATTTTTCATCCAGATTTTTTAAGAGCATTGAAACATTTATACCTTTACCACCTGCCTTTATTGTTTCTTCTTTCATTCTGTTAGTTTCTCCTAGTTCTAAATCGGATAGCCTAACAATATGGTCTAAAGCAGGATTCAAGGTTAAGCTATATATCATATATCCTCCTTATACTTTTTTATGACAATTTCTTTTTTGTTTTTACCTGTTACGTTTGTTATTATTTCTAAATTAGGATCATTAGAAAAAGTTATTTGAGAAATTTTCCCAAATTTGGACTTATCAGCAAGTATATAAGCTTTTTTACATCTAGAAATAGCTTTAGTTTTCACCATTGCTTCATTGATATCCGGAGTGGTAAAACCAATATTTTCATGAATACCGTTTGTTCCAAAAAATCCTATAGAAAAATTGTAGTTTTCTAAATAATCACAAGTTGTTGAACCGACCAGAGCATCAGTTGTAGATTTAAATTCTCCGGGTATGATAAAAACTTTTTTTGACATACTAGAAAGTTTTTTAGCAGTAGAAATAGAGTTTGTCATATAGTTCGTGTTTTTTGCTTGAATATATGGAACTATTGATTCTACACTTGTACCAGCATCTAAGTAAACAAAATCATTATTTTTAATTAAAGATGCAGCATATTTTCCAATTAGATTCTTTTCTTTAATATTAATGGTAGATTTTACTTCCATATTATCTTCTTTTGTAATATATTGAGCATTTTTGATTGAACTTGCTCCGCCAAAAACTTTTACAATTTTATTTAGAGAGTCAAGTTCGTTAAAGTCTCTTCTAGCAGTCGCCAAGGAAATATCTAAAGTATCAGAAACTTCTGTAGTGGTAACGCTACCTTTTTCATTAACTAAGTTGATTATTTTAGATAATCTTTCTTCTTTTAACATATTAAGTACCTCTTAATTTAATTATATGCTCATATTCAATCAAAGTCAATCACAAAACATCAAAAAATTAAATATTTCAATCATTTAATTAATCTTTTCAGTAAAAAATACCTTTTAATGCTAAATTAATAATTAAAAAAAGGATATGTAAGTTTAAATAAGAGACAAAATAAATTTTTATGATAAGCTTCTATGAATAAACTAGATCTAGGTTAGCAAATAAGTCTTATTTTTTTGCTAAATTACTTTAAGTATGAAAATTTAAATTAATACTAGTATAGGACTCATACAAGTATTTTTATTTTTTATATTTTTTATATTTTTTATAAAGATATTTAAAAATAATAATGTTATAATTAAATCAAGAAAATAATTTAAAAAGCGGGGTGATAGATTTTCAAATTGTAAAACGTTTTCTATATGCTCTATTAATAATTTTTTGCTTAGATTTTAATATTTAAAAAGGAGATTGAAGTGATTAAAAAATTTAAGATGATTAATAAAAATCCTGCATTTAGGATCTTGATAGTTTTTTTAACCTTTGTCTATGGCATCATAATTAATTTTAATTATTCTTATGCTCAAAACAGTGATGAGAATCAAAGTAATAGTCAATCATTTTATGAAAAATGGAATTGGCTAGGACCAAATGATCCTATATACATAGATAAATTGGAAGATGTTTTTGATTATAAAAACTCCTCCAAATACAGAATAGTCTTTAAGGAAGATGCAGAGAAATCTTATGAACTTAGAATTTATAATCCATTAGGTCAACAAGTAGGATATGTAAAGATAGATAATCCTAAGAATAATGGCAAAGATTACAATGAATCTGTATATGGATTAGATGAACTTGATAAAGTTAAAGCTGGAGATTTGGTTACTTTTACTATTTGTCCAAAGGGCAAAAGAGAGGAAGAAAAAATAATAAAGCAAAATATAGTTAAGATAAGTCCAAAACCATCTAATTTAGTCATAGTTAATAAAGGATATAAATTTAGGGAAGATGATGCAAAGTTATTTGTAAGTAATACTTTAGAGATGCCAGAGGGTACTACATATAGTTTTTTAGGTAATAAGCCTCCTAACACATCCAAAATACAAAATAAAGTTGGTGAATCTAATACAACAGTAATTGTAAAGCTTCCTAATAGAGAAAATGAGTTTCTTATAAATACTAAATTTTATGTAGATGAAGAATATATACCAATTGTTGAAAATATGGATTATGACAAGATTCCAGAATCATGTCATAAGCTTACTTTTTACCCAGGAGAGTATGGAAATATAGCTGAGGGGAAATTTTCTCAAATGTGGATTAGACCAGATGAAAGTCTAGGAATACCGTATCCAGAAGTTAAAGTAGATCGTGGATATGAGTTTATAGGCTGGGATTACATAAAAGATTGGGATGCTAAGACTAGTACTTTTAAGGCTAAATATAAAAAACTTGATGTGATTGATGAAAATAAAAAAGATTCTTATGTAAATATTAAATTTTTAGCAGGAGATGGTGGATTACTTGAAGGGAAAAATGAGTTTTTAATACCTAAGGGTTATTCATTATCGAAAATGCCAGAAGATTTTATACCACCCAAGGCTGTAAAAAATAATGGTTGGATTTTTGATAAATGGGACCAAAATTTTGACTTAAGACTAAATATTTACTCTGATATGGTCTTTACGGCAGAATTTAAAGAAGGACAAGCTATAAAAATACCTCCTAAAGTTCAAAAAGATATTAGTATTGATATAGACAATGAAATACAAGCAAATAATTTAATAACTAACCTTGAAGATTTACCTGATGGAGTAAAGGTAGAATGGTCAGAAAAACCTGACTTTACTAAAAAGGGTAAGTCTATAGGAAAAATAAATACTGTATATCCAGATGGTTCAAGGCTTGAAAATATAGAAGTCACAATAGATATCCATGCAAAAAGAAATGAAGATAAAGAAGGTAGCCAAGATCAGGCGGAATCCGAAAATAGTGATGGGAATCAAGGTGAAAAATCTGAGGAGTCTGAAAAAGACGATGGATATGAGAACGATCAACACTTAAAAGATGATAATTCAAATGGAAGCCAAAATAACTTAGATGATGATATAGAAAATTCTTCAACAGAAGAATATCCGAGAAAACCTATTATTGGAAATCTTCATCTAGATAAAAATTTAGATACTAATAATAACGAAGGTTCACCTGAAAGTTTAAGTATCTCAGAAAAAATTAGAAAAATAATCATAAGATTAAAAATGAAACTTAGTGGGATTGAATATATCAAGAAAAATATGCCTTACACCTATAAAAGATACCAAAATAGACTAGATGAAGCCGTTAGAAAAGTAGAAGATGCTATAAGAACTGGAGAAGAATATTTAAATAATAGCAAGTAAAAAAGAGACCATAAAAATAAGGTGACCCCAAAAAGTTGGACTTTATACCAGAGACATTTAGAAATATTTG
>JBQDYR010000076.1:4175-8567 GCA_052105355.1 Anaerococcus sp. | reverse complement strand
TATTATCCTCTCCTTTTAATCATCTTAATTATTGTGTAGATTATCCTAATTATACTAAATAGTATAATATTTATCAACCTTTTTTAATTATAAAAAAAATTAAGAATCTTTAAATACAAAGTCCATTACACCTCTTATATCTCTGGGGTCATTAATTTTTATATCTTTAAATTCTTTCTTATCAAGAGAATTTTCTGCAACAAAGCATTCCTTATATCCCAGTCTTTCAAGTTCTTTGACCCTTTGTTTGATTTGGGGAACTTTTTTTAGCTCTCCTGTAAGACCAACTTCTGCTATAAATACAGTTTTATCTGAAATAGGTTTTTTAAGGAAGGAAGAAGCTATTGATACCATTATAGCAAGATTTACTGAAGGTTCTCTTAGCTTCAAACCTCCTGTTGTCTTTATTATTACATTTGATTCAAAAAGATTAAGGCCTGCCCTTTCTTGCAAAATCGAAATCAAAGTATTTAACTCGTCTTTTCTTAGTGAATCTCCTATTCTTTGAGGATAAGGAAGAAATGATTTTGATACAAGAGATTCTATTTCTACTTCTAAAAGCCTTGTTCCTTCTTTCATAACAGATATTGCAGATCCTTCTATAGCTTTATCTCTTTCTGTAATAAAGTAGGATGAAGGATTAGATATTTCTCGAAGTCCTTCTTCTTCCATAGAAAAAAGTCCGATCTCTCCTGTTCTTCCAAACCTATTTTTTGTTGCAGTTAAAATCCTAAGATCTTCTTCACTATTTCCATCAAGCACTAAAACAGTATCTACCAAGTGTTCCAATGTCCTAAGCCCTGCCATCTCTCCTGTCTTAGTCATGTGACCTACCATAATAAAAGCTCTTTTTTTCTCTCCATCCTTAGCAAGTTCTACACACTTATTGGCACATTCTATAGTTTGGGTTGGACTTCCTTGCTTGTTATCAAACTCACTTAAAGAAAATGTCTGAATTGAATCCAAAAAAACTATATCTGGATCTTTGGAATTTATTTCATTTACCGCAACATCCATCGAGTTTGTAGAAAGAATCCAAATATTTTCATCCACTTTCTCCATAATTCTATCAGCTCTAGATTTAATTTGACTTTCCGATTCCTCTCCAGAAATATACAAAACTTTTAAGTTAGATTTTGCATATGACTCAGATAGTTGCAAAAGCAAGGTCGATTTTCCTGCACCTGGTCTTGCTGTAAGAATAGAAACTGAATCTCTAACCAAACCTCCACCTATTGCTCTATCAAACTCGCCATAAGCTGATTTTATTCTAAGTGATTGATCAATTTTTACATCTTTTAAAGGTTTAGCTTTTTTATCGTTTGCTATTTCAACATGTTTATTTTTTACTTGTTTGGCATTTTTTTCTATAAGTGTTCCCCACTTATTGCAAGATGGACATTGTCCTTGCCAAAGAGCCTGGGTGTGTCCACAATTTTTACACTCATAAATTTTTTTAATTTTTGCCATTAATCTTCCTTATCTAAGTAATAATTTACAGAGAATCTTTCAATTGCAGACTTTTTATCTTGCTTGTAAAGAATTTCAAACTTATCTCTAGGTGTTTGGTTTACAAGCATAAGTTCTTTTAATGGATAAATGAATTTCTTTTCATCTCCTAGAACTTCTTCTGCTTTTTCTATAAAGTAAAGCATCCACTCTGCTATTGTTTTATCCTCATATTTTGCAAAAAGTCCTCCCTTGTAGGAATCTTCTCTAAGTTTTTTATAACTTTGATAGTCCATATCTTCTAGTGCATTTACTAGATGATTAAGATTTTCTTTATTATAAAATATTCCCTTCATCAAGGCTAAAAAAGCAAAGTTATATGGAGCAGGAACTGCATCCGGCATCCTTATTTCTATATATTTTTTAAGTCTTACATCAGGAAAGACAATTGATAGAGCATGGAATATGATCTCATCAGAACAATCTTTATCCATGATTTCTTTAAATTTGGTATCTGCCTTGTAGATATCTTTTCCATCTTCATTTATAAATATACTATCTGTATTTAAAATCCTATCAGCATACTTTCTATAAGATAAATCTTTATCAAAAGCGAAATCATAGACACCAGTTCTCATAGAGTCACAATGCTCCCAGATTTTTTGCCTTAGATTTCTTTCTTTATAAGGCTTACCTTCGAAAATATAAGAGTTATCAAAAGCAGTATATAAAAATACTGAAAGAGCATTAGCTAAAAAGAACTTTTTCTTAAAATCTTCTTCTGATGAAAAATCGATAGCTGCTTGTACTGAAGCTGTACCCTTCATCATATTTAGACCCAAAGGTCCACCAAACTCTTTAAAATATCTAGCCATAAACTTATATCTATCCTTAGGTATTATCTTTAAATCATCAATCTTTGATTTTGGATGATATCCTACAGCAACTAGATATTGATTTTTTTCTAGATAGATTTTACCAATCTCTCTCATAATTGTTTTATATGATTGTTCTATCTCAGAAACTTTAGTCTTACCATCTATAGATATCTCAAGCTGACCTGCAGGTTCAATTGTTATTTCATATTCGTCCCTTTTTAAGGATAATATGTCTCCATTATGGACTGAAGATACTTCAAAACCTCCTTCAGTAAGACGTTTTAGAGTATTTCCAACTCCCATCTCTCCATAATAATCAATTGATTTTAGAGAGTCTCTATCTATAGTAAAATGTTCCATCTCGATTCCAAGCTTATATTCTTGTTCAGGAATTTCTCCATTTTTTATATAATTAACAATTTTTTCTAATTTTTCTTCGTATGTCATAAAATCTCCAAACTAAAATTTATTCTATAGTCGATTATACCCTATTGAAGATATATTATTAGTAAATTAAAACAAAGAAAATGGATGACTCCTAGAAATCATAGGTAGCCATCCATCTTTATCTTTTATTGTATTCTAACTTTAATTTTTATAAATGTTCTATATTATTTTCTATTATACTTCTGTTTGAACTTCAAGTTTTACTTGTTCTTTGAAGTACAAAGTATAAATTGAAGTTAAAACCATAGTAACAAAGGATGGAAGAACCCATACCAAACCTTCTTTATAGAGAGGTAGTTTATTTAGAACTTGTCCTAAAAGGCCTAAATTTGCACCGTTTCCTTCAAGAGTAGTAAATAAAACATAAAGTACACTTACCAAAACTGTAACATATGCTGTAGTTTTATATACTAATTTATCTCCTTTAAATAATCTATCAGTCAAAGAGAGTATTATAAGCATTAAACTTACTGGATATATAGCAGAAAGTATTGGCACAGATATTTTTAATATTGTATTTAATCCAAAGTTTGCAACTACAAGGGCTGTTAAAGACCAAACTGTAACCCATTTTCTGTATGAAAGTTTCCCAGTTGTATCATAAAAGAACTTGCTTACAGAAGTTATTAATCCTATACAAGTTGTAAGACAAGCAAGAGAGAATATACTTGCTAAAAGTACTCTACCAAAAGTTCCAAAAGCATAGTAGGATACATTTGTTAAAACTTCTGCACCATTTTGAGTTTCTGGGAAAAATCCTCCAGTAGAATAACCTATGTAAGATAGGGCTGCATATACTAAGAATAATAGAGTTCCAGCTATAAAGCCTCCCTTAACAGTATAAGACATTACATCTTCTTTAGATTCTACATTCATAGTTTTTATAGCAAGACTTATTACCAAACCAAAATTTAAAGCTGCTATGGTGTCCATAGTATTGTAACCTTCTAAAAATCCTGTTGTTTGTGCAGCTGTAGCGTATTCATTTGCTGGATCTAATGGATTTACATTTCCCTTTAATAAAACTCCAACAAATAAGGCAACCATCAAAACCAAAAGTGAAGGTGTTAAAAACTTACCTGATCTTTTTACTATCTTTTTTGGACTTAAAGCAAACCAGAAGGCAAGTCCGAAGAATATACAAGTATATAAGAATCTTGCAAGATTTACATTTACTGCTTCAGGTAAATATGGCATAAAGGCCATCTCAAAAGGAAGAGTTGCAGCTCTAGGTATACCAAGTCCAGGTCCTATTGATAGATATATTAACATTGGAAATACAAGCGCAAAACCCTTAGAAACTTTTCTGGCAAGATTATTTAATCCCTCAGTTTTTGCAACAGTTACTACACCGAGTATTGGAAATATTACTGCTGTTACTGCAAAAGCTACCAAAGCAACAAATACTTTTTCACCTGCAAGTTTTCCTAGCATTGGAGGAAAGATTAAGTTACCAGCTCCGAAAAACATTCCAAACAGCATTAAGCTTACAGTTATAAGTTCAGATTTAGTTAATTTTTTGTTCATAAGAAACTCCTTTATAAATATTTTTTTCTATTAATTCTTACTTTTAAAACTTATAGATTTTACCCTAAGTGCGAATATTTATTAAGATATG
>JBQDYR010000076.1:0-4165 GCA_052105355.1 Anaerococcus sp. | reverse complement strand
AGATATGAGATTATATTTCTCACTAAATGGTATTAGCTATGAAAAATATTTTTTCATTAAAAAAGTCCCTTATCTTATAAAAAGATAAAGGACGAATTATCGCGTTACCACCTTTGTTCCTATGAATGAACACAGACACTTAGTATATCTAACAATATACGGTTTGGATAACGTGAACCACCACGGATAAGCTTACTCTTTTTCAGCCTATCAGTAAATGAAGAGGATTTTCATAAAAAATCTTACACTGTTTTTCACCAACCAACAGTTCTCTGTGCTAAGTTTATTTTTACTACTCTTTCTTCAACTTTTGAATTAATATAAGAATATATTACATCTTCAAATCCAATATGTCAAGCTTTTTTCTATATTATTTTATTATTTTTGATATTTATACGAAAAACTCATATTTTAAACATCTCAATAACTATACTTTTATTATGAAATTTCGTCCATATTATTTAAAACTAACATTAATTTTATAAGGTATAAAGGCTAAACTATATCATTCTTTCCTAATATAAATTAAGACCCTTAAAGTATAATCAAATACCTAAGAGCCTTTTTTTATTATATTTTAGTTAATTCTCATTCCGTCTTCACCGTTAAAGAAGTGAAGGGCTCCATCATCAAATGTAAATGTAGCCTTATTATCCACTTTATAGTCTTTATAACCTGGTTGGGTTACTATTATTTCTGTACCATCTTCCATTTTTGAGTAAATAGTTTGTTCTTTTCCAAGCATTTCTATAACTTCAACATAAACCTCTACCTTGTTAGGATTTTGATCTTGGTCATCAAAAAATCTTTCTGATCTGATTCCCATATATACATCTTTTCCCTCAAAGTCTCTAAGTTTTAAAACATCATCTTGGTTAGGTTTTACTCTTATAGATTTGGATTTATTTACAAAGTATCCATCTTCTATTTTTCCTTGGAATATATTCATGGTAGGCGATCCGATAAATCCTGCTACAAATAAGTTAGCTGGTTTGTTGTAAAATTCTTCTGGCTTTCCTACTTGTTGAATTTTTCCATTATCAAGAAGAATAATCTTTGTCGCCATAGTCATGGCTTCTGTTTGGTCGTGGGTTACATAAATTGATGTTGTTTCTAGTTGTTTGTGTAATCTTACTATCTCAACCCTCATGTGCTCACGAAGCTTTGCATCCAGGTTACTTAAAGGTTCATCCATAAGAAAAACTGCTGGTTTCCTTACCATAGCACGACCAAGGGCAACCCTTTGTCTTTGTCCACCTGAGATATCTGAAGGCTTATTGTAAAGGTAGTCTTCTATTTGTAAAGTTTTTGCAGCTTCCATTACTCTTTGGTGGATTACTTCTTTTCTTTCTTTTTTCATCTGAAGGGCAAAGGCCATATTATCATAAACTGTCATATGAGGATATAGGGCATATGATTGAAATACCATAGCTATATCCCTATCTTTTGGTTCTACCTTATTCATAATTTTTTCGTCAAAATAAAGTGTTCCTTCTGTGATAGAGTTAAGTCCTGCTATCATTCTCAAAAGTGTTGACTTACCACATCCTGATGGTCCAAGTATTACACAAAAATCTCCATCTTCTATTGATAAGTCTATATTTCTAATAGTGAAGTTTTCTCTTCCTTCGTATTTTTTTCCTATATTATCGAGTGTTACTTTCATTTCTTTCTCCTATCCTTTTACTGAACCTGATGCCAAGCCTGAAACCAGCTCGTCTTGTAGGGCTAAGAATAGAAGCATTACTGGAATTGCTGAAAGGAAGCCCCCGGCTGCAAATGCAGGTTGATTCATTGTTCTCATATCATTTATTAGAGTAAATAATCCTGTCGCTAGTGTATAATCTGCTGGGTTTGTTAATAGAATCTTTGGCATCAAATAATCCAAAAATGGTCCTATAAAACACTGAAGTGCAATTATGGCAAGCATAGGTCTTGCTATAGGCATAATTATTAGCCTATAAACTTGAATGTTAGAGCATCCATCAATCTTTGCCGCTTCATCAAGCTCAGTAGATATAGAATCCAAATATCCTTTCAAAATAAAGGTATTTGCTGCTATAGCCCCACCAGAATATATTAAAATTAGCATCATAGTTCTAGAAAATACTGGAAGTACTCCTGATACTATAGAATGTATAGCATAATAGGCTGTAATCCCTGCAAAAGAAGGAATGATTTGTACTAACAATATAGTCATAAGAGATACTTTTTTTCCCTTAAATCTAAATCTTGAGTAGGCATAACCTGTAAATGATACAGCTATAAGCGTTAGAATTGTTGTAGCTATGGCTATTTTTAATGTGTTTAATACCCATCTTAAAAAGTGAGTCTTTTCAAAAAGATAGGTAAAGTTTTTAAAGGAAAATACAAAATCTGAATTCATGGAAATGTATTGACCTTGGTTACCATTAAAGGATGATAGAACCATTATTCCAAGAGGAACTATAATAATCAAAGCCCACAAAATCATAATAGCGTATTCTATACCAAGAACAATCTTACCCGCTGTAGATAGGGGTTGCATATCCGATAAATATAAGTCATTTTTCTTTTTACTCATATTAATACTCCTTAAAGGCTTGAGTATTTCTATAACCTATTAAGGAAATAATAATTAGGATTATAGAAATAAATACTGTTATAGCCGCTCCTATAGCTTGATATTGATTTTCCATTGTTAGTTTGTAAATATAGGAAATCAATATATCAGAAGATCCGGCCAGGTTACCATAAACCGATGGGTTAAATGGTCCACCTTGGTTAAACAAGTATATAATTGAAAAGTTGTTAAAGTTAAATGTATATTGGTTTATAAGCATTGGAGCTATTTGGAATAGTACCAAAGGAATAGTAATCCTTATGGTTTGCTGTATTCCAGTAGCTCCATCTATGGAAGCTGCCTCATATAAGTCATCAGGTATTCCTTGTAAAACCCCTGTTGTTAAAAGGAATATATAAGAATGTCCCAACCAACCTTGAAGTAGGATTAAGGCAAGTCTTGTTTGTGTAGGGTTATTTTTGATATCAATACCTTGCCCCACTATAGATGACAACATGTCGGCTATAACACCATTTTTACTCATCATAATTGAGAAAAACATAATGGTAATAAAGGCTGGAATAGCCCAAGGGAGTAGATATATAGTTCTAAATACTTTCTTTCCCTTAACTCTTTGGTTGTTTACCATAAGAGCAAATACAAAACCTAGAGCTATTGCAAGTGTTGATGCTCCCAAAGTCCAAATCAATGTCCATCCAAATATATGCCAGAATGCCTGACCTGCTATACCTTGACCTTTGGCTATGGTTAGGTAGTTTGTAAGTCCTATCCAAGTAAATTTGTTTTGGTGTTGTGGATCCATATTTGTAAATGAAATCAATATTGTAGTAAATATTGGAACCAAAACTATAAAAATTATTACTATAAGGGCAGGTGAGGTTATTAAGAATGGAAAACCATCTGTTGATAAAACTTTTTTACTCTCAAACCAAGTATTTGGTCTAATTCCCATTATTTCTCTTTTTTCTACTCTTTGAGCATCTTTAAAGGCAAATAAGAATATTAAAAATGCAAAGAATAAAAATACTAGAGCTAAAACTCCCTCAATCATAAACATTATTGAACGATCTAGTTTTAATCCACCTTCTGCAAGGCTTATAAGTCCTCTAACTCCATTACCTTGATAGTTACCAAATCCTAAAGCATATGGGATAGCTATAAGGTAGGAGAATAAAGCTCCCAAAAAGAAGAACAAGGCCTTAACTTTTTGGCCATTTAAAAATTGTCCAAGTCCAGGAATAAGAAGTCCATACAAAGCATTTTTTCCTTCTGTTTTTTCTACCTCTACAGGAGTTCTTCTTCTTGCTTCAGAAATATAAGATTCTAAAATCTTTAATTCTTGTTTTGTTTCAACTTTTAATCTATGTTTTATGTTGTCAATTTCATCTTGTAAGGAAACTTTAGGATCTAAAAATTCTATAGCCTTTAAATCTTCCTTGTAGGAAAGCTCTTTAATTCTTTTTTCATCCTTGTAAGCCTTATCTGAAATATGCTTTTCCTGATGAGAATTTTTTAAATCCTCTAAATCTTTTTCATAGACTAGTTTTCTTTCAGCCTTCTTCTTTTCAATAACTTCTTTAACTTCTGAGATATCACTATCTG
>JBQDYR010000075.1:7249-8672 GCA_052105355.1 Anaerococcus sp. | reverse complement strand
ATCACTGAAGTCTTTTCCTGTTTTATTTTCTACATAAACCTTAGCATTACTTTTTCCAAAACTCATAAAGTCGCCACCACGGCTACCCATAGTCTTAGTTAAAGATCTAGAAGCAAAGTAGAAAATTATCCACAAGAATAGCAAAGGTAGGATACTTGTTATAAAGATAGACAACCATGGATTCATTTTAGTTTCTATCTCTTTTCCAAATTCTATATTTCCTTCTTCTTGATTTTTTTCTAAAAGTCTTTCTGTTAGGTCATCATCTTTCCACAGACCCGTTTTATATACTTTTTCGTTTCCATCTTTATCATCTATAGTAAAAGTATATTGGTATTGGTCTTCTGTTATGGCTTTTATTTCATTGTTTTCAAGCATGTCTATAAACTCAGAATATGAAACTTCTTCTGGTTCTTGTTCACTTGAAATAGGGTTAGCTACAAATCTTAGAACTGCAAATAATACTATAGCTAAAATCCAATAATATATTAAAGGCCTCTTTTTATTACCTTTCTTTTGTGACATTTTATAAACCACTCCTTAGGATATAATTGTCTAGCAATTTATCTAATTCTTCTAATTCATCTATTATAGTTTTAAGATTGATATTAATATTATCATCCGGCATTTCTGATCTTATTTCTGAGAAATAATCCCCTATCTTCTTTGATGCCATTTCTCCTTGTTCAGTTAGTTCAACATTAACAATTCTTTCATCTTCTTCTGATCTTACTCTATCTACAAAACCTTGTTTTTCAAGCTTTTTGCAAATATTAGATATATTACCACCTGTTACACCAATAGTTTTTCCCAATGAACCAATGGACATTGGTTTCTCAGATGATGATAGCGCAATAATCATCTTTAGTTGAAGAGTTGTTATCCCAAGTTCTTGAGAAGTTTCTTGCAATAATAGGTCGATTTTGTGAGAAATCTCTCTAATCATTGAAAAAATTGAATTGTTAAATTCAAAAAAATCTATATGTCTTTTAGCCATATTAGCCTCCTTTTATTTCTATTATTAATAATTTTATATTTAGTCTGACTGAGGTCTATGACCTATTATAATCTCTTTAAATTAAAAATTATCTAGCTCATAATTATTTTACAAATAAAACTATTTTTTTCAACCTATTTTTATAATAAGTAAGCCATAAATTTTCTATTGTCTGACTCATTATATATTTTTATCATATTTTTATTAAAACTTTATGTGATTTATATGTATTTATACCCTATATAGATATTAAAACACAGAATTTCATTTACATATCGAATACTTTTATTTGTAAAATAAAAGAAATTTTGGAATACTTGCTTGTTTTCTATATACACTTTTATAACATATAAATATTTATATTATATAAAGTTATAACTGCAAGTAATCCAAAATTGTTTCATGTGAAACATTATTTCTTGTTGT
>JBQDYR010000075.1:0-7239 GCA_052105355.1 Anaerococcus sp. | reverse complement strand
TGTTTGACCTTCTCCTACAGCTTTACCTATCTGGTAAGGAAGTCCTGTAACATCTCCTGCTGCAAAAAGTCCTCTGATATTTGTCTCCATATTTTTGTTTACTAGTATATGAGGACCATCAGTTTTTACAGAAGGTACAAGTCTATCTGGTTTAGAAGAATCTTTGATAATAAAAAATCCGTCTGCTGATATTTCCGATCCATCATCAAAAACTAAGGATTCAACTTTATTTTCACCCTTAAATTCCACAGGCTTTTTTCCTTCTATCAAATCTATTCTATCATTTAAATTAATATTTTTTTTGTACATATTTACAAAGCTAAGTTTTCCTACTATCTCACTTGTAAAATTTGCTTCTTCTATTGACTCTTCATTATATCCAATGAGAACAACATTCTTATCCTTATAAAGAGAAGCATCACAAGTGGCACAATAACTTAGTCCTTTAGCAAAAAACTTACCTTCATTTTTTATATCTTTATTTATAACCCTACCAGTAGCTATAATACAAGATGAAGCTTCAATTATTTCGTGAGTCTCATCTTCTATGGCAAAATAATCCCCCATAGCATAAACCTGGCTTACTTTTTTATCATTAATTTGAAAGTCGAAGTTTTTTAATCCATTTTTAAATTTTTGATTTAGATCTTCACCTGATATATCTTCAAAACCTGGATAATTCTTAATAGAAGAGGTTTGTGTTAGAGCTTTTGAATTTTCTCCGAAAACTACAACTGTTTTATTTCTTACCTTTGCATTTAATAGGGCAGAAAGGCCAGCTGGACCCTGACCTATTATTGCTATATCATATCTTGTCATTTAAGTTTTGCAACTTTTTCTTTTATTACTTCTTTGGCTTGGAAACCTACCATGGTTTCTTTTAGAGTGCCATCTTTAAATAACATAAGTGAAGGGACTGCGTTTACATTATATCTTCCAGCAATCTCTGGACTTTGATCTATATCTACACCGTAAATTGGGAAATCTACTTCTTCTGATAATTCTTCTAGGATTGGTGCTTGCATTTTGCAAGGACCACACCAAGTAGCAGAAAAATCTACAAGTACTAAACCCTTAACATCTAATACAGCTTCTTTAAAATTATTACTATTTATTTCTTTCATTACTTCCTCCTTGAAGTTCTTCCAATATAGAGCATATTATACCTTTATTAATTTTGTTCAACAAGTCCTCTAACATTCAATACTGGTAGGGAAAAAATTATACCCCTTGAAGCACCTTTTAGATTCATACCCTTATAAATTGCATCCTTAATTTTCTCTGCTTTATTATAGGATACAATCATTAATATTATATCTTTTTCAGGCTCTATGGTCATATTCATAAGAGTTGATTCTTTTGGAATTCCTGCTCCCCTCCCATGCATGACTGTAGCTCCCTTAGCACCATTAGCTTGTGCAATCTCAATAACTTCATCTCCATCATGTCTATCTACAATCACATAAATAGCTTGGTATTCCATTTCAACATCTCCTTTATAATCAAGTTCTACAGTAAAAGCTATTGATTGATTATCTTTTTTAATATATGAGTCTAACTTGTCAAAAATTTTCTCTACATCTTTATTTTCTATTAATGCCCTTACTATCTCTTTTCTTTTCTTGTTCATCTTTAAAATAGATAAAACCTTATCCTCTTCTATACCCATACCATACATACAAGTAACATGTGATCCGCCAAGTTTTTTTATCTCAGTCATCATTTTTGATCCCTTAGATCTTGGTAATATTAAAGTTAATAGTTTCATTTATTACTCCTTACATATATAGTTCCCAATATCATTATTGTAATAATAGGAATCATGCAAACGAAGGCTATAACTCCAAAGCCATCTTTTATATTTCCTGCTACTCCTTGACAAAAAGCTAGTATAAAAGTCGCTGTCATAGGTCCTGATGCAACTGCACCTGAGTCAAAAGCTATTCCAACAAAAATTTGTGGAATCTTTATTGAAAGACTTAAGGATATTAATAAGGATGGAACAACAAGCATCCATAGTTTAAAGTTATCATTCTTTAGTTTATACATAGATAACATAACCGCCATAGCAACTCCTATAGAAAGTGAAATTAAGATGGATTTTCGTTTTATATGACCACCTGTTATATCTTCCACTTGACTACTTAATACTTGTACTGCTGGTTCTGCAAGAACTACTAAAAGCCCCAAAACAAAACCTAATAGAGGTAAAAAATTGCTATCACTATAATTCTCTCCTATCTTATAGGCAACTTCCATAAAGCCTCCCTCTACAGAAAAAATGAAAAGAAAAAGGCCTATAAAAGTATAGATAAAACCCAAAAATATCTTTTTAATTCTTTCTTTTTCCTTAAATACAAAAATATTCATCAATACAAATACTGTTATTATCGGAACAAGAGCAAACAATGTTGATTGTAGGGCAAAATAAAGTGGACTAATCTTTTCACTAAGGCTTATATCAAAATTTGTTTCTTTAAGAAACATTGAAATTATTAAACCTACCAAAATTGGTCCAGAAGAAGCAATTCCCACTAGTCCAAAAGAATCTTTCTCTCCTTTTATCTCTCCTTTTAATTTTGACACACCTAACCCTAATGCAATTATGAAAGGAGTAGTCATCGCACCAGTCGTTGCTCCAGACAAATCAAAAGCGATTGAGTGACCAAAATCATCAGTTATTACTATAAGCATAAATATAAGAGTATATACACCTATCATAAACCTTGATATTCCTATCTCTTTGAATATCCTATATAGTCCCAAAGATATCATAATTCCTACTCCTAGTGAAACAAGTATTACTATCAATCTGGGGTTTATAGACGTAGTTTGTGAAATTTGATTGGCAAGAATAAATAAATCTGGTTCAGCTATAGATATGGTAAAACCTATAAATAATCCAAAGATAATAACAGATATTATTTTATCTCTATTACCTATAAAATTTCCCATCATCATACCTATTTTTGATATAGACAAATCAACTCCAACAAGGAAAATTGTTAGTCCTATAATTACTCCAAAACATGCAAATAAAAAATTAAAAATAAGCATTGAATCTACTGGTTTAAAATAATTTAAGATTAAAACTAAGATCGCTATTGGCACTACTGCTTGTATATTTTGTTTTAAACCTTCCTTAAAAATAAAATCCCTCCTTTTAAATTATTTATCATTTATATATTTTTTTAATTTAATGAAAAAGAGATAGCTTTTCTATCTCTTTTTTATACATCTCTTTACTTACGAACTTGATTAGCTGTAAGAACTGCTAGTTTATAAACATCCTCTTCGTTACAACCTCTTGAAAGGTCATTTACTGGTTTATTTAATCCTTGAAGGATTGGTCCTATTGCTTGGAAGTGGCCAAGTCTTTGACCTATCTTGTAACCAATATTTGCTGCTTGTAAATCTGGGAAAATAAATACCCTTACCTTTCCAGCAACTTTTGATTCTGGATATTTCTTTTCTGCAACTTCTGGAGCTATAGCAGCATCAAATTGCATCTCACCATCAATAATTAATTTTGGATCCATCTCTTTGGCTAATTTTGTAGCTAATGCTACCTTATGAGCTAATGGAGATTTTGCTGATCCTACTGTAGAGAATGATAGCATACCTACTACTGGGTCTATACCAAATTCTTCTGCAGTTTTTGCTGATTGTACAGCTACTTCTGCAAGTTCGTTTGCTTCAAGAGTGATGTTAATTGCAGTATCTGCAAAGAGATATTTTTGTCCTTCAGGTCCTAACATAATCATAACACCTGAAACTCTTTTAACACCCGGTCTTGTTTTAATAAGTTGAAGAGCAGGTCTTACTGTATCTCCTGTTGGGTTTGTAGCACCAGATAACATACCATCTGCTCTACCTGTTTGAATTAACATTGTTCCAAAATAATTTGGATCTGTTCTTAAAAGATATTCTCCATCTTCTCTTGTGTTTTTACCTTTTCTTAATTCAACATACTTATCAACTAATTCATCGAGTAATTCTGATTTTTTAGGATTGATGATTTCTAGTCCTTCTATGCTAACTTGTTCTTTAATAGCAAGTTTTTCAATTTTTTCAGGATCTCCTAAAATTATAGGTCTGATAAGTCCATCTTCTTGGTGTCTTACTAGAGCTCTTAAGACTCTCCTATCTTCACCTTCTGGAAAAACTATTCTATAATCTTTTCCTTTTATATTTTGAATAGCTAATTCCATTACTCCTAATTTTGATTCTGCCATTATTTCCTCCTAAATTTTATAATCTATAAGCTATATTATTATACTCATAAAAATAAATTATGCATCAATTTTTTGCCTTATCTAGGCAATCTTTTTCATTTTTTGATAGATTTGTTTTACTCTCACCTCTAAATATCTCTTTTAAATAAGTATTAGAGCCCTCTTGGGAATAAAGATTCGTTAAAATAAAGCCATTATGATAAGAGTCAAGCATGCAAAGAGAAAATGATATGCAATTTGTTTGTCCTTCAAAGGCATCGTAATGAACTACTGCCATCTTGCTTACAGCTCCCATAGAAGTATCTTTTGTATCCATAGATCTTTGTTCTATATTTCTAAGTTGTTTATTAGATGATTCTATCTGATCATTTAAAGATAAAATTAACTCTTCTATATTTACATCTGGATTTGTTCCTCTCAAAAGATGATCATATCTTCTTTTTTGTCTTTTTATTTTATGATTCATGGACACTATCATTGATAATTCATAAATTACTAAGACCGATAGTACTCCTAAGCCTATATATATTCCTATCATTTGTTCCTTCCTTTTATTATCTCTTCATTTCTCTTGTATAAACTTTCGCATTTATTTATTATACCTTCTTTATCAAATGTATAATCAATATGCTTTTGGTTTATTTCAATATTTATTATTGATGAAATTATAGCCTCTTTCATAAGTCTTGATGCAATTTTTCCATCAGATATAGTTTCTATCTTTCCATTCTTTAGGATAAATTCTGAAAGCTCCATTGCCTCAAGTATTAGTTTGATAGTCTCTAAAGGAGGTTTTATAGCATCTCTTGTTTTTCTTTGAATTTCTTCTTTTATATCCCCATTCTTATAAGCTTTTATAAGAACATCAACCTTATCTATATCTTCTTGCATTACTTCCTCTAATCTTTTTGAGATTTTTAGAAGTTTAGTTCTTATTTTACTAGCCTCTATCTCTAAATTTTCTTGCTTATATACTTTTCTATCCATCATTAGAAGTAAATTAATTGCTAAATTTCCTATAAGACTAACAAGTGCCCCTCCTCCAGGATTGGCATTTTTCTTTCTTGTCTGTTCTATAAGCTGGCCTACAGTAAAATCAATCATCATTTTTCTTTAATCTCCAATATAAGTTCTCTATATCATCAATTGAAAAACAATCAAATGTTACCTTATATATATCTTTAGATTTTGCTATATCTACCTTGGTTCCTACAAGGTTAATAAATTTTTCTTCAAAATCTTCAAATAAAATCTTATCAAGTTGAGCATCTTTATCTTCTTTTTTTGAAACTTTCTTCGTTCTAGCTCTCTTTGACTTTTCTTCTACCTTTCTAATATTAGTTTTTTTGTTAATAAAATCATCTAGGTGAGATTTTCTTTCTTCAATATCTTCGATTCCAAGAAGTGTCCTTGCTTGTGAGGATGAAATAGTTCCTTTTGCCAGTTCTTCTATAGTTGTATCATCAAGCTTTAAAAGTCTCATAGTATTTGCTATATATGATCTTGACTTACCAACTGTTTTTGATATTTCTTCCTGGGTCATCTTATAGTTCTCTGCAAGGTCTTGATAAGCATTAGCTTCTTCTAAAGCAGAAAGATCTTCTCTTTGGATATTTTCTACTATAGATAGAATATCTAAATCTTTTTTTTCAATATTCTTAACTATAGCTTCAATTTTTTCAAGTCCCAAAAGTTTTGAAGCCCTATATCTTCTCTCTCCTGCAACTATCTCGTACTTATCATCTTTTTTTGTAAGAACTATTGGGTTTAGGAGTCCATACTGTTTTATAGATTGAGCTAACCCCTCCAAAGATTTAGGATCAAAATTTTTTCTAGGCTGATCATGACGGGCCTTTATATCTTTTATAGGAATTCTTACAACCCTTGCTTCATCATTTTCGGAATTTATATCAGGGATTAGAGAATTTAAACCTCTTCCCAAAGTTCTTCTAGTCATTATCCCCCTCTTTTTCTTTTACTTCTTTATCATCCGTTTGTTCTTTAGAATTTGAATTTTTATTTACCTCATTGTTTGTATCTTTATCATCTATTATCTTATTTTCTTCAAACTCTTTTTTAGAATTATCTATATCTTCCTGTTTCTTTTCTTCATTTTCTTTTTTAGATTCTTCTTCTTTCAATTTTTGTTCTTGAAAAAGTTTCAGATTTTCTATAATTTCATCAGCAAGAGTCATATATGCCCTGGCTCCTCTGGAAGATTTATCATAAACTATAGCAGATTTTCCAAAAGAAGGTGCTTCTGCTAACTTTATATTTCTTGGAATCATAGTTCTAAATACTTTTGACTTAAAGAATGCCTTTACTTCTTCAACAACTTCATAAGAAAGTTTTGTCCTTTTATCAAACATAGATAGGAGTACTCCTTCTAGTTCTAGTTTAGGATTCAATGAATCTTTAACTAAATCAAAGGTCTTTAAAAGCTCGCTTACACCTTCGAGAGCATAGTATTCAGTTTGAATAGGTATTATTATAGAGTCTGATGAAACTAAGGCATTTATAGATAAAAGTCCCAAGGAAGGAGGACAATCTATTAATATTAGATCATAGTCATCATTCAAAAGTTCTATAATATTTTTTAATTGTCTGGTTCTTTCTAATTGATCTAAAGAAACTAATTCCACCTCTAAACCTGAAAGTGATGATTCTGACGGAATTATAGAAACTTTTTCTTCTGTTTGTTTTATGTAATTTTTTATATTAAAGTTCTCTTCATCATCTCTATAGAATAAATCATAAATGGAATCTTCTATATTATTTTTATCAAAACCAAGTCCAGTTGTAGTATTTGCTTGTGGATCTAGGTCAATTACTAAAACCTTAATTTCTTTTTTTGCTAAGGCGGTAGCTAGGTTTACAACTGTTGTTGTTTTTCCTACTCCTCCCTTTTGATTAAAAACTGATATAACTTTCATAGGAACCTCTCATCATAATAATTGCTGCATCAATCGCTCTGTTTCTGGTAAATTTTCTTACCTTATTTCTA
>JBQDYR010000074.1:0-8736 GCA_052105355.1 Anaerococcus sp. | reverse complement strand
TCTTGACTCTTTACTTGTTCTTTTGCTTTTAAGAGCTTAGAAGACAAAATACGAACATTTTTATGTTCCTTCCCACTGTTATCAATGCTTGTTTTTACTTGTCCGAATATTTTGACAAAATCTCCTTGTTTAAGATTTTCTAAATCTTTTGTCTTATCTCCATAGGCTGAACAATTGGTATAAATTTTATTACCTTCGTCATCTTTTAAAACAATTGAAAAGTTGCTTACCTTGAACTTTCTCAAATTCCTCTCTACTTACAATGGCTTCATGGTTGTCTATTATCTTATACTGGTCTTCTTCTCCCTTATTTTTATGTCTCTTATAATTTTCATCTGTATAGGTCTTTTGGTAGATGACATCGCCTATATACTTTTCAGTTTTTAAGATTTCATTTATAGTCGACCCATGCCAGCTTGCTCCTTTTTGTCCTTTAATCTTTCTTTTGTTTAGGTCTTCTGCTATTTTGTGCGTTCCCTTACCTGAAAGATACTGTTCAAATATTTCTTTTATTATTTTTTCTTCTTCATTCACTACCATCTTTCCGTCTATATTCTCATAGCCATAGGGTGGGCTTGATATAATAAAAGTTCCATTTTGAAACCTCTTCTTTATAGACCATTTGTTATTTTCTGATATAGACCTGGATTCACTTTCTGCAAGGGATGAAAGTATGGATAACATCAACTCGCTTTTCATTATCCTGGTATCAATGTTTTCTCTTTCAAAATAGATGCCAATATTTAGGTCAAGGATTCTTCTTACGATTTCCAAACAGTCTGTTGTGTTTCTTGCAAATCTTGAGATGGATTTAGTTAGGATAAAATCTATTTTTCCGTCTTGACAGTCTTTTAACATTTTTAGAAGTCCATCCCTGCATTCTTTCTTTGTTCCAGTAATGCCTTCATCAAAGTATAGACCTGCAAATGTATATGAGTCGTTCTCAGATATTATCTTTTCGTAGTGTACCTTCTGCGTTTTTAGACTTACTAACTGAGCTTCCTCATCTGTCGATACTCTTGCATAGGCAGCAACTCTTAATATAGATTCTTCTTTTTGATTCGCTTCTATTTTTGTTATCTTTTTCATCCATTCAACCTCCTTTCTGCTAGTGCTATATTCCCGTACAAGTGAGTATTTATCAAGTCTTATTGCAATAATTCTGAAAGAATAGGTCTAAATTTTTTAATGTTTTCTCTCCTAATTTTTCTATATTCTTCAAGGCTAATTTCATCTAAAAGAAATAGGTCCTGGATGAACTTATCTGATAGATAAAAATTGAGCTCTGCTTTTAAGTCCATATCAGTGTATTCAGTTTTTAAAATTTATTTTCTACCTTCAAACTTTTCTACTCTCATACTCCACCTCCTATATCACAGGCAAGGAATTAAGGCTATTTTTAACCTTAGGTTAATCTCCTCTATATTCCTTAGGACAAAGGAAGTGGTTTTGAGTAAGGAGGTTTCTTAAAGATGAAAATGCAAAAGAGAACATAAAAAAGGCCTATTGATATTTCTTCTTGAGAATATCAATAGGTCTAAATATAATTATTTAATTGACGAGTATTAAGCTGGCCCTATATGATGGTTCAAATATATAATATTGAAATTTTCGTATTCACTCCTATATTTAGTATCAGTGAATAAAAATGTTTTACCAGTATTTTTAAATTCTTCTAATATTAATAATCTAATAGCAAAATCTATAGAAAATAAATTATTGTCGATTAAAATCACATCCTTACCTGATTGTAAAGCTCTGGCTATAGCAATCCTATCTATTTGTCCACCTGATAGTTCATCACTAATTAGTTCTTTCCTATCCTTCAAATCATTTAATGAAAAAACTTCTACAATTTCTCTATACCTATAAGGCTGACTGTCAGTAACTATATTCTCATATAAATCTTCACTTAATACTGATGAATTTTTAAGAACTAAACAATATTCTCTATTACTAGCAAGCTCTTTTAAAATTCTGCTCTTCCCAGAACCATTCTCTCCAATTAGTACGTTTACTTTACCAAAACTAATTCTATTTAAAATGTTATTAACATAAAAACTCGATTTATCTTTGCATAAATTGAAGTTCAGCTTATCATTAAAGGAATCTAAACTCACTTTTAAATCATTATTTATGACAACAAATGTCGATACATATGTCGATAAGTCATTTATGATAAAACTATAGCTTATCAACAAAGCAAGGTCTCCTACAGAAAAGTTTCTAAAATATATTACTGCCAAGAATATAGCTATCAAATTCAAATCTACTAAAGATTGGTTGATTGTATTTATCATAATATTGAAATAACTATACTTAAACTTATCGATCTTATTTTTTATTAAACGTTTATTATAGATATCAAAATATTTATTCTCCAGAGATTCAATCCTTATTTTTCTGCTTTCAGCTATAACATCTTGGTATATCTTTATAAGGTTAGTTTCATTGTTTCTGATAATCATACTTTTATCGTAAAGCTTATCTTTTAAAAAATTCAATATGAAAAATATAAGTATAGGAACTACTAGTATAACCATAGCTACATAAATATTTATTGAGGCAATTATAATAAACGCTATCATAGAGCCAACTACATTACAAATTGTATCAACTCCATATGATATATATGATACAATTGAATTAATATCATTTTGAATAGTGTCTATAAATGTTCGGCTATTAGAATCCGAAACTTTTCTAGATTCAAGGCATTTGCTAATGATTCTCTCATACATAACATTGGCCCACTTATGTTGCGCCTTAATATCTATATCTGCTCCAAATTTTATAAGTGGAAATCTTAACAGAAAGATAATGGTATATAAAAATACAATGATTAATAAATTATTATTTTGATTTGTGTCAAAATAAAGTTTGATTAGGTATGATAATAACAAAGGAATATTATGTGCTAAAAGCCAAATTAGCAAGTCTAATACAAAATATTTAGGATATTCTTTAATTAAAGTTTTTACATTAATATTTTCCAAGATCAATCACCTCGTCTGCCATGGCAATAATTCTCTCCTCATGACTGATAATAACTATGATCTTATCAATATTATCAGCAAGCTTAAAAAACGCATCACATTTACCTTCGTCAATCCCCAAAAACGTCTCATCCATTATAATGATATCCTTATTTGAATTTAAAGCCTTAAGAAGATACAGACTCCTATATTCACCATTAGATAATTCATCCAATGGGTTGGCAAAATCCTTATTTGGAAGAAAAATATTTAGAGTTTTTATGGATTCTTGATTTTCACTAATCACATCAGCAATGATAGCTTCCTTAGATAATTCGATTTTTTGATCTATGTATTCTATCTTTTCACTAATAGATTCTTTCTTAAGCATCCTTATATCAATATCATTATATTTTATACTTCCATCTATTGGATCAAATAGCCTAACCATCAAGTTAATCAGTGTTGACTTACCCGATCCAGAGACTCCTCTTACAAGATATTTTTTCTTAGAGAAAGTGTAATTAAAATCTTTAAAAATTTCCTTCTCAGAATAGGAAAAACTTACGTTAGTAAATTCAATTTTGGATACTTTTTCACACAAATCATAATTCCCATATTCTAGTTTTCTAGAATTCAAATCTAAAAATCCAAATATTCTTTCTTTTACAATCCCTATATTAGGTAGAGTCTCTAATTGTAATCTCATCTCCATAATTGGATCTTCTATTAAATCAATATAATATATAAATAGATATAAGGCTCCCAAAGTTACTAGCTCATTGTTGATTAAAAATATACCTGATATCATCACAATTATCTTCATAGATGAAAATACAAAAATAGAACTAATCCAATACTCATAAGAAATAAAGTTTGATACAACTTCGTAACTAAAAAATTTCGATATTGATTTTCTCAACCTGTTTATTAAATAAGTATCTTTATCAATGTATACAAACTCCTCCAATAAAGTAAAAGTCTCAGAGAATAGACTTATCATTCTATCATAAGTTTCCTTGGTATTTTTAACCTTGATTTTAGATTTTTCCTTAATTTTATTTAATAAGATTAAGAAAGCTATAATCATCACAATAAATAAAAATGAAAAATAAGATAACTTATTAACTGATACAATAAAAATTCCAGAAAGAATTAAAATATTCTTAAATGTTATCGATAAGAAGTTTATATAAAAATCTATTAATGAGTCCACATCCTTATTTAAATTAATCAATTTTCCTTCATCTTCTCTAATAATATTTAGATAACTAATATCAAGTAACTTAGACATCATTGTTTTTTTGAGATCATACTCTAATGAATAATTTAGATAATTTTCCAACAACATATCAAAAATATTAAAAATCCCCTTAGCTATCATCAGTAATACAATCACTAAGAAAATATTTTTCAATCTATATATATTTGAAATATTATCTATAAATTTAGATATATAAATAGGATAAAACACCATTATTAAAGATATTAAAATAAGAAAAATACCATGAATAGCGATAATAAATTTTTTTCGTGAATCAATTTTCATAAATACCTCTTTAAATAATGAGCTGCTGCAAAACTATGATTGTATCGTATCATCACTAGAATCACAACGTGAAATTTTCAGTCTCGTTTGATAACTTATTGAAATTTTTGTATGTGGTCTTTAGTTGAAATCTACAAATTTTTGATTCTGCAACAGCCCTTGTGTTTTACTATGCCTTCTTAATTATTCTAATTTTCACAACATTTTTTGTAGAAATACTACCCTTACATTTAGACATAAATTCACCTCCTTTAAATTTATTTATAAATAATATATATTATTATTTATATTTCTTTGATTATTTTAACTTCTTCGTCACCATAAATATAGTGGACCACTTCTTTCGTGTTGACAAATGTACTTGTTATTTCGTCATATATTTCACTTGGAATCTTTTCAAGATAGTCGATAAAATTTTCTATAGTATCTTCAACTTTAGAATTAGAAACTAAGTAATCATAATACAAACACTTTTTACTTAATGCCCAATAATTTTTTCCATCCAAATAGTTGACTATCATAAACGGAAAGAGCATACAAAATAATGGTTTATTTTTTTGAATTTTACAATCTCCTTTTGAATCTCTCAATTTACATGTTGGGGACTGCTGCGTTAAATCAATATTTCCGCTTTCATCATTATCAAATGTATTTAATAAATTTATATTATCATTCAAGCAAACAATTTCAGCCCCTATATCAACTAAATCATCTACTTCGCTTTCAATAATGTGTATAATACCTTTACAATCACTATATTTACATTCTATACATGATTCATGTATATTATAAAACAAATCTCTGTTTAAACTATCTTTAATTAATCTAATTTTGTTTTTCATTTTCAATCCTTATTTATAATATATACCGCTTCAATGTTTAACAATAAATTTATAAAGTTTTGTATGCTATTGTGATCAAATTGTTTGAATTTTGAATATAACTCGTCTAAGGTGAATATTTCCGTCTCAAGTAAGTAAGAGATTATATCATATTCGTATTGACCTATATTTACTCCTTGATATCTTGTTACCATATAAATTTCATCTTTATATTCATTGACTTTTAGATAATCACTAATACATAAATACTTATTATTAAGATCTATATCTAATCTATTATTCTCAACATTTACATATTTCAACTCTCCTCTATTTATAGCATCTATATTATCTAAGATTTCTTTATCAATATTCTCTCTTACTGCATAATCAACACAATAATCGTCTCCACAATTGGCATCAACTCTACATCCAGCTTGGCAAACATCTACTAATTTGCATGACTTACAAGGTTCTGACAACCATGAATAGTCTCTATAAGAATTTAAATTCCTATCATTCCATATCTCATCTATATCTTTATCAAAAATATTACCATAACTATGCTCTGATTGGTTACATATTCTTAATTCACCATCTGGATTAACAGCACAAAAATCTAATCCAGCTCCACAGAAAGAAAGCAAGTTTTCTTCAAATAACCTACTATCAACACAAAAAGGAATTGCAGTTCCAAACGAAATACTTTCTTTACTTATTAAATTCATATTTCTAACATTTATTATCTTTGTTAAAGCTTCTCTGAATTGATCATTAGATGGTTTTAATCCTAATTTAGAAGAATTTTTGGATCCGATTCCACCATCCTCATATCTATCTATAAATATTTCATCAGCTCCTGCTAATATACATCTAAGTATTAACTTATCGATTATGTTATAATTAATTCCTGTTAATACGATAACACATCTAATTCTTATACCTATAGACTTGTAATATTTTATGTTATCCAAAGTTCTATTATAACTTCCTTTAACATTATTCACCTTCTCGTGCGACAACATATTGTATCCATGTAAAGAAATTCCAATATAAGCTAATTTATCTGATAAATTTTCCATTCTTTCATATGCATTTGTTACTAATACAACCGACGATTTTTTTGATAATTTATTTATGTATTCATTTATTTTTTTAACACCTAGTATTGTTGGTTCTCCTCCAATTAAATATACATGAGGAATACCTATTTCTGATATCTTATTTACTAAATTATCAATTTTATGAATATCAATCTTGTTATCTCTCTTAGGATTATAACAAAACGGACAATTTAGATTGCAAGCATATGTCAATTCAATTTGTAATAAATCTGGAATATTATTAGTTATTACTGTCATATATCAGCCTCCAAATATATTATTAATCTTAATCTTTTTATCTACAAATATCATGCAATTAATCTAGTTAATTAATTGCAATAAATCAATGTACTTATTCTAATAATTTAATCACTTTATTATGTCATCCATCGTTTTTATTTTTATAATTAACACACAATTTCATTTTAAAGCCTTATATTTACGTAAGCTTAATAGCTATAGAAATTAATTTCACAAATTCATAGATATTTTATTAGTTATTTGTATTATTTTAATTCATATATTGATTATTAGGTCATAAATTATAACAATCATCAACGTTATAAATTCCAATATCACCTGCATCACTAATTGTGATTGGTCTATCTTTAACATCTATAGTAGTTATTGAAGCGAAATTCAAAATTATGCAAATACACACAGTTAAAAAAATAATTGATTTTTTCTTATTCATATTTGTCTCCTTTTTTTTATTATAATAAATTTCTTCAAAAAAAGTAACCCACACTTTTGTGGGGTTACTAAGAATTATTTTTTGTTATATGATTAACACTTTTAATAATGGATGATTTTAATTCTTTTTTAATCATCAAATCACAAAGTTTTAAAGCTTTATCTATATCTTCTAGGTAGTCTAATAATCCTAATTTGTACTTTGAAATTCCTAAAATGTAGTATATTAAAATCATCCTATTATAATTGTTAGTAGCAGAGCTTAACTTAAGAGCCTTATGGGAAATATCTACTACTTCTTTATAAGAAGAAGTCATATAAAAAAATCTTGCTTGGTTGTATAGGAGGTTGATATAGTTAGGATTATATGGAACCAAATTCTCTAATAGATTATCTAGTATTTTACTTGCATTATTTATAGAGCCTGTATTCACATAAAACTCAGATAGTTTCGTCATTATTCTTATTTCTATATCACTAGTAGGTATGTAAGATAAAGGATTTACCTCACTATCTTTAACTTTAAGAGCTTCTATTAAATAATCTTTACATTTTTCATCCTCATATTTTACTTCATTTTCATATATTGCTTTATAATATAATATATATTGGTTCAATATATTATTATATCTATTAGGCAAACTTACATCTAAAACTTCCAATTCCTCGATATCCTCTATCAGAGTTTGATAATCAGTATTTGAGAAATTCCTATCTATCTTATTAATTTTATTTTTGATAGTTTCCCGTGAAGATCCCTTTTCGTTCATCAAGGTTATTTCGAAATCTATTCCTAAAGCATTTAATATATCATCTAGGTTGTCAAATCTCGGATTATTGTAATTATTCTCGATTCTACGAATGCTCTCTTCACTAATATCTGCAATCTTTGCCAAATCTTTCTGAGATAAACCCTTACTCTTCCTTATTCTTTTTATCTCACTTCCTATGTATTCGTAATCACTAGGCATGTTCACTCCTTGAATATTCTTTGTATTAATATACTTTAATAAATATATTTACAATAATTTTTTCTAATATTTATTCTATGGAGCAATTCTTATTATTACGTCATTATACAACCTATATACATATAAAAAAATAAAGGCAGTCCGAAGACTGCCGATATTATCTCTCTGCACCTTTGCTATAGTCTTTCTTAGTTGACTTAGTTTTGTCGTCTGTCTTAAAGCTTTTTATTTGCCCTAATATGGACTTTTTATCTTTGTCTTGACTCTTTACTTGTTCTTTTGCTTTTAAGAGTTTAGAAGACAAAATACGAACATTTTTATGTTCCTTTCCGTTGTTATCAATGCTTGTTTTTACTTGTCCAAATATTTTAACAAAATCTCCTTGTTTTAAGTTCTCTAAATCTTTTGTCTTATCTCCATAGGCTGAACAATTGGTATAAACTTTATTCCCATCGTCATCTTTTGAAACAATTGAAAAATTGCTTACTTTGAACTTTTCTCCATTTGTATTTTCTCTTTCAAGATTTTCTACTTGACCAGCTATATTACCCACGAGATTTATGAGGTCGTCTTTTTCTTCAAGTTCATTGGTATTTTCAATGAGCTTTCCTTGTTCTTTCATAT
>JBQDYR010000073.1:0-8774 GCA_052105355.1 Anaerococcus sp. | reverse complement strand
AGATAAATAATTTAGACTATAATAATGATCTTGAGGCTATAAATAAAAAAGAAGAATATGAAGGAATGAAACTAGTTTGTGAAGGAATGATGATTCTTGGAGAAAGATATGCATCACTTGCAAGAGAATTAGCAGAGAATGAAGAAAATCCATCATATAAGCAAGACCTTTTAGATCTAGCAGATGTATGTGATATAGTTCCTAAATATGCACCACAAACTTTTAGACAAGCAGTTCAAATGTATTGGTTCACTCATATTGGTGTTACAGTAGAGATGAACAATTGGGATGCTTATTCACCAGGTAAACTAGACCAACATTTAGAACCATTTTATGAAAAAGATATAGAAGAAGGAAGGTTAACTAGAGAAGAAGCAAAAGAAATTTTAGAATGTTTATGGATTCAATTCAACAATCAACCTGCTCCACCAAAGGTTGGCATTACATTGAAAGAATCTGCAACCTATACAGACTTTTGTAATATTAATACAGGTGCTTTAAGACCAGACGGTTCTTGTGGAGTAAGCGAAGTGTCATATATAATTCTTGAAACTATGGATGAGATGAAACTTACTCAACCAAGTTCAAATGTACAAATCTCACAAAAAACTCCAGAACATTTTTTAAAAGAAGCTCTAAAAATTTCAAGAAAAGGATGGGGACAACCAGCCTTCTACAACTCAGAAGCAATAATCCAAGAATTACTTTACTTAGGTAAATCAATTGATGATGCTAGAGAGAGTGGTATAGCATCTGGTTGTGTAGAAGTAGGAACAGCAGGAAAAGAAGCATATGTATTAACAGGCTATTTGAATGTACCAAAATGTTTAGAATTATACTTAAATAGAGGATTTGACAAATATACAGAAAAACAAATTACACCAGATTTCGGGGATCCAAAACAAGCACAGTCTTATGAGGAGATATTTGAAGGATTTGAAAAAACTCTAAGATATATAGTAGATATAAAAGTTGCTGGAAATAATATAATAGAAAGATTATATATGAAATATATGCCAGTACCACTATTATCAGTAATAACAGATGATTGTATTGAAAAAGGGGTGGATTATAATTCTGGTGGTGCAAGATATAATACCTCCTATATCCAATGTGTAGGAATTGCAACAATAACAGACTCTTTAACTGCTATTAAGAAAAATGTGTTTGAAGATAAAACCATAACTATGGAAGAATTATTAGAAGCAGTAGATAATAATTTTGAAGGATACGATTCTATATTTGAATTAGTCTATGATCATACTCCAAAATTTGGAAATGATGATGAATACGCAGATAGTATACTTGAAACTGTCGATAAAACTCTTCAAAGAAATATTGCTGGAAGAAAAACACCAAAAGGATCAACAACAGTAGTAGAATTCTTGCCAACAACTTGTCATGTTTACTTTGGATCAGTGATGCAGGCAAGTCCTAATGGAAGAAAGAAAGGAATTTCCCTTCCGGATGGTATAGCACCAGAAAAGGGAGCTGATAGAAATGGACCAACCGCAGTAATCAAATCGTGTGCAAAACTTGACCAATTAAAGACAGGTGGAGCATTATTGAACCAAAAATTCACACCTCAATCAGTAAAAGGTGAAAAAGGACTTAATTCTATGGCAGGATTAGTAAGATCATATTTCTCAATAGATGGTCATCATATCCAATTTAATGTTATAGATAGAGTAACTTTATTAGATGCACAAAAGAATCCACAAGATTATGAACATTTAATTGTGAGAGTAGCAGGATATAGTGATTACTTTAATAATTTAGATAAAGCACTACAAGATGAAATTATAAATAGAACAGAACAAGAAATCTAAAAATAAAGTAAGAGAAATTCTTGATAGAACGACCATGTAAAACATGGTCGTTTTACTATGAAAAAATAAATATAGTCATTTTTTATTTTTAGCTTTAAATTGATACTTTCGGTTTTATTAGACCTACATATGTTATAATAAATTTGATATGAAAATTACAGCAAATACAAAAGAACGACTTGATAAATACATTTCGAATGAGTTTGAAGAAATCCCAAGAAATAAAATCAAAGAATTCATAAAAGAAAATTTAATATTAGTAAATAAAGAAAAGAAAAAACCATCCTACAAACTAGAAATTGGTGATAAGATAAGTATATCTGATGAGCTTTTTAAAGTTCCAGAAATTTTACCTGAAAAAATGGACCTAAAAGTTATTTTTGAAAATGATGATTATGCAATCATAGACAAGGATGAAAATGTTATAGTCCATCCTGCAGGCCCTATAGTTTCTGGAACCTTGGTCAATGGAATAATGGATAGATTTGAAACACTTTCCGATATTGGTGGAGAAGATAGGCCAGGCATAGTTCACAGGCTTGATAAAGATACGACAGGACTTATTCTTATAGCAAAAAATAATAAGGCTCATCTTTATTTTAAAAATCTTTTCCAAGAAAGAAAAATTGATAAGACTTACATTACCATAGTCCATGGAAATTTTGATCGAAAACAAGGACGTATTGAAACATACATAGATAGAAATATTCACAATAGAAAAAAAATGGCAGTTACAGATCAAGGAAGACTTGCCATAAGTGAGTATAAGGTATTAAAAGAAGTTGAGGGTTACTCTCTTGTAGAAGTAAAGATAAAAACAGGAAGAACCCACCAAATCAGAGTTCATATGGAATATATAAACCATCCTATTCTAGGAGATAGTTTATATGGAAATGTTAAAACAAATTTCAACTTAGATCATCAACTCCTTCATTGTAAAGATCTAGGATTTTATAATATGGAAGGGAAATATGTAAGCTACCGTGCAGATGTTCATGATATTTTCAAAAAATACCAAAATGTTTTAGAATTAGGAGATTAAGATGTATTCTAAAATAAATACTCTTACCTTGATATAAGTAATACTTAAAGCTAGGATTTAAGAAATTGATAAAGAATCTCAATAAAGAAAGATAGTTAACTTAGTAAAACCAAATATCATTGTGTAAATTAAAAATAGAGATCGTAAAATAGGGGAGATATTATGAAAGATATGAAAAAAATAGGAATAATATCATCTGCGCTAATGATTATTTCGAGTGTAGGTTACTATTCGATAGGTTCAATTGATGATAAGTTTATTTACGTATGGATTTTTATATTTATAGCTTCATTACTTATGTTGTCATTTACTGATTATAGACTATTTAAACAAAATGGAACAAAACTAGTTTATTTAGATGTATTATTTCTTTTATGGGTTATATTAGTTCCTAGAATATATTTGCCTTATGGAATTTCACGTTTAATTATGGCTTCTATAGGGATGATATATGCGGTTATTATAGGAAGAAGGAAGTTTGATTCTATTCAATAAATGATTAGATTAGTGATTGAAAGAAAATTTCAGTCGCTTTTTTTGTATAAAATTTAAAAAGTATGTAAGTAATATCACTAATAATATAATAATTTAAAATCAATTAACATTTTTTAAAAATAAAAATATAGGAAAAAGCAAAGATATTGTTTGTGCTATAATTATATTGATAAAAGAAAATATATTTTGCTAAGTATTTAATAATAAATAAAAATGGAGAATAAAATGTATTCAAAAACTAACACTTGTACTTTGATAGGGCTGGAAGGAAAACAAGTAGAGGTAGAATCAGATATAACTTCAGGATTACCTGCTTTTAATATTGTAGGACTTCCAGATTCTTCCATAAAAGAATCCAAAGATAGGATAAGAGTTGCCCTTATTAATTCTGGTTATAAGTTTCCTCAGGGAAGAATTACCATAAACCTATCGCCAGCAGACCTAAAAAAAGAAGGAACCCAACTAGATCTTCCTATAGCTATTTCTTTGCTTTCATCTATGGGAGTGGTGGAGACCTTTGATGAAGACTTGTGTTTTTTAGGAGAGCTTTCTCTAGATGGCAGGATTATGCCAGTAAGAGGAGCCTTAGCTATGGTTATTTCTATGAGAGAAAAAGGATATAGGAGATTTATTATAGCAGAAGAGAATAGGAACGAATGTGCAATAATTAAAGATGTGAATATATATCCTTTTAAAAATTTAAATAGTCTTATAGATTATTTAAATAAAAATACCACTTTAAAACCTTATAAACTAAGCCTAAGTAAGTCTATAGAAGATTCAGATTATGATTTAGATTTTTCTGATATAAAGGGTCAAGAAACTTTAAAAAGAGCCTTACAAATAGCAGCAGCAGGTAACCATAATCTTTTAATGATAGGACCTCCAGGCTCAGGAAAAACCTTTTCTGCTAAACACTTACCAACTATATTACCAGATATGGATTTTGATGAAAAAGTTGAAGTTACAAAAATATACTCAATCATGGGACTTTTGGAGTCAGGAAAATTAGTAAATAAAAGACCATTCAGATCACCCCATCATTCAGCAAGTCAGGCAGCCCTTATAGGTGGTGGACATAATCTACCAAAACCAGGAGAAATTTCACTTGCCCATAATGGAGTTTTGTTCTTGGATGAATTCCCAGAATTTTCTAAAAAAACTATAGAAGCCTTAAGAGAGCCTTTGGAGAATAGGGAGATAATTATATCTAGAGCCCAGGCATCCTTAAAATATCCAGCAGATTTTATTTTGATAGGAGCAATGAACCCTTGTCCATGTGGAAATTATGGAAATCCATTAAAAGAGTGTACCTGCTCACATGGAGAAATCAGAAGATACCTAAACAAAATATCTTCTCCAATTCTTGATAGGATTGATATCCATATTGAGATAAAACCTGTAAAATACGAAGATTTAAAAGATAATATAAAATCTAAGTCATCTGCAGAAATGAAAAAAGAAGTAGAAAGGGCAAGAGCAATTCAAAAGGAAAGATATAAGAATGAGAGGGTGAAAACCAACTCTAGCTTAAACACTAGACTAATGAAAAAATACATAAAATTGGATAAAGAAACCGAAAAAATAGCTTCCATGGCCTTTGATAAGTACAATTTTTCAGTTAGATCTTTTAATAAAATTTTAAAAATGTCAAGAACTATAGCAGATCTTGATGATATGGAAAATATTCAGCCAAAGCATGTCTTAGAAGCAGTAAGATATAGAGCTTTGGAAGATAAATACTGGTCAATATGAATTATTACTTGTATTTAATTAAGCAATTAATTCAAGAATATTTGTAGTTATTAATTATTTAAAAAAACTATATTATAATAGTAAACCAGAGGTAGTGAAAGTTGAGATATATAAATATAGTTCTGTGAAATCACTGGGGGATAGGGTTATCACTTAAAATTTGAAAATATTGAAAATAAAGAGAAAAAAAGAGTCAATTCATAAGAACATAGAAAAAAGTTCAAAGATATGTCGAAAATACTATTTCTAAAGACAAAGTCAAGGATACGCATAAGGATCAGAGCCTTCGATAGATATGATAGTAAAAGTCATCAAGGGCTTATTTATAGTGCAAGATTAGGATAATTTCTAAAGCAGAATATTTCCTATCTTGCATTTTTTATGTGTGAACATTTTCTATCAGCATGCACGAATAGTTACTGGTGGTTATATAATAAATAAAAACTTTCAGGGAATCTTATACTCACAAATTAATGTTTAACTATATCTAATATGTTCTCAGCTAATTGCTCGGGAGTATAGTTTTTATTGTCTTTGGTCCAATTAAAAAGTGTATAAAATAAACCGCCTTCTATGAATTTTAGCTGAAAATAGTCTATAGAACTTGGAATATTTATTTTTTCTAAGGCACGTGTAATATAATTTGAAAATGGTGTTAATAATAAGTGAGTAAGATCATTTCTAATTAGTAAACGTACTTGATCCTGTTTTTCCTCAAAGCGTTCAAAAGACATAATTATAAGCCTCTTTAAATCTATTTCTTCCTTATTTATATTATCAAACATTAAAAGAAATTCTTCAAACATAATGTCATAGTATTTGAGAATAATATCTTCTTTGCTACTAAAATTTCTATAGTATGTTAAACGTGAAACACCAGCTTTATCTGCAATTTCTGTTATTGTAATTTCATTAAATGGTTTGTTTTTCATCAGCAAAAATAATGCTTCAATGATCCAAAGACTGCTTCGTTCTTTTTGTTTGTTATTTTTCATTCCTACATGTTCCTCCTTATATAATTGTAACATAATGCCTATCATTGTATCTTGAATTATCACAGTACTTAATGATACACTAAAGATGTAACGAATGTAACACAAGGTACAAATGTATCAGTAATTAAATTGAAAAAATAAGGAGGAAAATTGTTATGGAAAAGAAACTTGCGGTTAGCTATGGAATCGAACAAAGACATTATGAAAAGGCGGGCAATCGTAAAGAAGTCATTGAAGAATGGGAAGATGGATACCGAACAGATGGAGCAGAAAATACTTTTGAGTGGTGGTATTTTGATTCTCATTTAAACGATGGTTCAGAATTGGTCATCATATTCTATTCTAAGACTGTATTTGACGCTAATGGACCATTAAAACCAATGGTTTCTTTTGAGTTAACAACACCAGATGGCAAAAAAATTGAAGAATCAGTTTTTGCTCCGGTAGAACAATTTAGCTCCTCAAAGGAGACTTGCGATGTACGTGTTGGCGCCTGCACTTTTAGCGGTAATCTCAAGGAGTATAAGATTCATTTCGAAAAAGATAATATTGTCGCTGATATTAAGTTAACTGGCAATATCAGAGCTTATAGACAAGGCAATTCATATAACTATTTTGGTGATAAGGAAGAACTTTATTTTGCATGGCTACCATCTGTACCAGAAGGAGTTGTGGAAGCCGAGCTAACAATCGATGGAGTTAAAAAAACTCTTACCGGTACTGGATACCATGACCATAATTGGGGTAATGTTAACATGGCAGCAATTATACATCATTGGTACTGGGGCCGTGCCAGAGTAGGAAAATATAATTTGATTACTGCACATACGATTTGTGAAGAAACATACGGTTACGCTCCACTAATTACTTTTATGCTTGCAGAAAACAATGAGATCATTATCGGTGATGATGAGACCTACAAATATGTGACTTTTAGTAAAGAAGATGAACATATTGACGAGTATACAGGAAAGCCTGTTGCCAATAAAATTATTTTTGATTATAACGATGGAGAAAAGCACTATCGTGTAACTTATGAAAGAAAAAAAGATATAGCTAAGCACAAAATGATTGATACACTTAGTGGAGAAGCCAAGGAATTTGCTTCTTTAGCAGGTTTTGACGGTGCTTATCTGAGATTTACCGGTAAAGTTACTGTTGATAAACTTATTGATGGAGAAATTGTAGATTCAGTGACAGAGCCATCTGGTACATGGGAGTTAATGTATTTCGGAAAAACGTTGACTAATTTATAGTTATCCACATAAATCTATCAACTGTATGTTTTTATAATTATAGTTTAGTTTAATACAGAGAATTCACAGGAGAAGCCTCAAGCTTTTCCTGTGAATTTTTTGTTTTCTTTTGTAGATAATAAGTGCTTGTAAAAGTTTAATTTAATATCATTAACAAGATGAATAAAACATACATTCTCAATATTCATATCTGTAATGTAATTCCTATTAATATATCTTTATTACAACAAGAATAATGATAAACTAAAGAATGTAACAAATTCAATACAAAGGACAAAAGTTACTGATTTTAATTGTAATGGACATGAGATGAAATTACCTATGATATAATAAATAAAAGATATCAAAATATAGTCAACTTTAAGTTATAGAAGGACATCCAAGCATCTTTAAAATATCTAGAAATTTTATTTTAATAGGAGCAATTAATCCTTGTCCATCTGGAAACTATGGTAATCCATTGGAGGAATGTACCAGTTCCCATTGAGAAATTAAAAAATACCTGAATAAAATATCTTGCATGGCTTTTAATAAGTAAAACTTTTCTGTTAGATATTTTAATAAACTTTTAAAAATAGCAAGAACCATAGCAAATCTTTATAATATGGAAAATATAGGATCAAAACATGTCTTAGAAGCAGTTAGATATAGAGCTTTGGAAGATAAATACTGGTCAATATAGGTGGAAAATATGTTAAATGAAGAATTAATAAATACTGATATAGAAAAATTTGTAGAAAATTTATTTGATTTAGCACTTGAGAAAAAGGCATCAGATATTCATATTGAAGCTTTAAAAAAAGACGGAAGAATAAGATTTAGGATAGATGGACTATTAGAGGAAGAACTTTCTTTAAAAGAAAAATCCTATCTTAAACTTGTAACTAAAATCAAGCTTATGTCCAAAATGGATATAGCAGAAAAAAGACGTCCTCAAGATGCCAGAATGGCTTTAGATAAGTATAAGGATGTAGACTTTAGAGTATCTTCTATAAATACAGTAAATGGAGAAAAGATAGTTATAAGAGTACTCTCATTTGAAGAATTTAAATCCAATTCCAATCTTTTAGGCTTTACAAAAAATTCAAGAGAAAAGCTAGATCAAGTCATAAGACAAAGATCAGGTATGATAATATTTTCAGGACCGACAGGATCGGGCAAATCGACATCTTTATATACTCTTATCAATAAAATAAACAAAGACTCTTTAAATATAGTAACAGTAGAAGATCCAGTAGAGTATAAAATTGAAGGTATAAACCAAATAGCAGTAAACGAAAAAATAAATGTGACCTTTGCAAATGCCCTAAGGTCAATTTTAAGGCAAGATCCAGATGTAATAATGATAGGAGAAATAAGAGATATAGAAACAGCCCAAATGGCAGTAAGATCTGCCATTACT
>JBQDYR010000072.1:0-8880 GCA_052105355.1 Anaerococcus sp. | reverse complement strand
CCAAATATTTCTAAATGTCTCTGGTATAAAGTCCAACTTTTTGGGGTCACCTTAATATATAAGTCTCTTTTTATTATAAAAATAAATATCCAATTAGTCCGATTGTTATAAGAGTAAATAGGTTAACAGTATTGTTTGAAACAAAATATAGTCCTTTTACAGGTAAATCTTCTTTAGATTCTTTAAAGTCTGAAAGTTGTCCATTTTTTAGTCTATATTTTCTTTGGAAGATATATCCTAAAACAGAATCTATTATAGATCCTATAAATCCTAGTATAAAACAAAAACTTACTCCATATATTTCAAATTCCGGATAGGCAAATATAGATAAAAGAAGAGCACCTAAAAGACTTGCTATAACTCCTAATAAACTAACTCCGCCAGAAAGTCCCCTAGGTACTTTCTTGAAACCTATAAGACTTATAACCTTACCTTTAGATAAGGATCCTATCTCTGAAGCAAATGTATCAGCACTTGCACCAGCAAAAATTACAAAAGCAAGTAGAAGATATCTATAATCTGAACTTATATAGAAAATAAAAGAAAATACTACAGCTGGCAATGAGTTTGACAAAACTTGGATGCCATTTCTACCTATTTTTTTATCAAATTCATTTTCTTTAATAGAGGACTTGTATGTATTGTTAATCTTTGAAATTATAGATCCTAGGATGAAAAATCCTATAAGTGCCAAATATATATAAATTCCACCACAAATATACAATATAGCTCCAGTTAAAATTGCAAGCCCTATTCCATCAAGGCTTATAGCTCTTTTTTTAAATGCAAAATAAAGTATAACTGAAGAAATACTTAAGGTTAGTAAAAACACCTTGGAAAAATGATATATTAAAAGTCCTCCCATAAGCCCTGAACCAATAGGTAGGAGTAGGTTGTCAAGACCATCTTTCCCAGAAAGCTCAAGAATAGATGAATATACACCAATTATAAAACCTATCATTAAAAAGAAAAGTAATGGCGTTTTTATTTCTTTAAAGTAAAAAAGAGGTAAGATTAAAGTTATTAAAAATCCAAACAAAAAAACCATAAAAGATCCTTCATAGGTTTTTGTAGGATTTATACTAAAGTTTTTTGATCCAAACCTTATTCCAAAAATAGCTGCCAATCCGTCTCCATAAGCCATTATTAAAATTCCTAAAAAAGCATACATCCATTTACCTGTAAAGTAAGATAAAGTAGATAAACATACTAGACTTATAGCGTAATAAACTATACCAAAGTTTCCTTTGTCACCTTGCCTTTCCATAGAAAAAAATAGGGAAAATTTTACAGAAAAAAAGTTTAAAACTACAAAAAGTAGGGGTGTAAAAATCATAGTCCAATAATTTTCAAAAAGTGGTCCCAAAAAAATCCAATTGCCTACTAAAATATGTATTATTTTTCTAGGAAGTTCAGTTCTCTCTTTAAGAGATTTATCTACAATTGAAGCAATCCCAATTACAAAAAATATGTAAAGTAATGAGATTGCTATCAAAATTAAATCATTCATAATAACTCCTTTATTATTAACTAGTATATATTTTATCTCATATTAGTATATTTGAAAATAAAAATAGAAAAAATAAGTATTAAATAGAAAAGATGGTAAATATGTAACAAAGATTACATTGAAAAAAAGCAATTTGACAAAAAAGCAAAAAACAATAAAATAATTCTATAAAAATAAAATGAGGCGATAAAAATGAAAATTAAAGTATGTACATCTGGTAAATGTAAAAAAAATGGGGGTAAGGATCTCTACAAGGAATTAAATAAACTTTCCAAAAAAGTTAATAAATATATAGAAAAAGAAGGTTTGGATAAGAAAAAATTAAAGGTAAAGAAATCTTCTTGCCAACATAACTGCAAAAATGCACCAAGTGTAACTATAAAAAATAAAAAATTGAAAGAAGCCAATATAAAACAAATAGAGGAAAAAATTATAGAAAAATATGATATTCCTAATGATATAGTTAACCTATAGAAGATAGTTTAGTCTGTCTTCTTTTTTAGATATAAATAGTATGAAAAATCTAAGCCTTTATTCAATAAAACCTAAGATTTTGGATATTCTATGTTAGTGGATTGTATCAATGTTGTAAAAATGATTAAAAATAGAGTAAGTTTTTAAATTTTTACTAGATTTTGAATCTACTACTGCTTTCTCTTATAATATAGGTTCTATAAGACTTATAATGAGAATTTATATGTAGTTATACTAATTGTAAAAATAAATACTTAATGTAAGGTAATATTAATTCATTAGAATATTTTAATAAAGAAAATAAGTTTACTAAAAAATAGGAGCATCTAATGTTAGAAGAAATTAGAGAACAAAGTAGAAAAGCTATAGAAGAGCTTTTAGAAAAATCATCCTTAAAATCAGGAGATATAGTGGTTTTGGGAGGATCTTCATCTGAAGTTTTGGGTGGAATGATAGGAAAAAATTCAAGCGAAGATGTGGGATATGCTGTAGTTGAAGAAATATTAAAAGTCATAAAAGAAAACAAACTATATCTTTCTGTTCAAGGTTGTGAACACATAAATAGAGCACTAGTAATTGAAAGAGAAATTGCAGAAAGAATGAATTTTGAAATAGTTTCAGTAATTCCAGCTCTTCATGCTGGTGGAGCTATGTCTGTGGCAGCATATAATCTTATGGAAGAACCTATAATGATTGAACATGTAATAGCCAAAGCAGGACTTGATATAGGAGATACTTCTATAGGAATGCACGTTAAATTTGTTCAAGTTCCTGTCAGACTAAGTATTAAAGAAATAGGAAAGGCTCACCTTACAGCTTTAAAGTCAAGGCCAAAGTTAATAGGCGGACAAAGAGCAATTTATGAATAGATTATAAAACATTAAAAACTACTTGGAGCTTAAAATTTTAAGCTTCTAATAGTTTTATTTTTTTTAAATAAAAATTTGACTTTCTCTGACCTTAAAGTATATTAATAATACAAGTTAGCAGAAAGATAACTAGAGTGCTAACTTAAGGTTAAATAAATAAAAAATGGAGGAATATTATGGCAAACATTATTAGAAGAAATAACAATTTAATGAATAGCAATTTCAGAGACTTTAACAATATGATTGATTCATTTTTCAATGATGACTTCCTAAGAATGGGTTCAGTATATGAATCAAGTTTTAAGGTAGATGTTTCTAAATCAGATAATGGATATCTAGTAGAAGCAGAAATGCCAGGCTTTACTAAGGATGATATAGCTATAAGCCTTGATGAAGGAAAACTTACAATATCTGCTCAAAAAAATGAAGAAATAGATAAATCTAATGAAGATAAAAATTATATTCATAAAGAAAGAAAATCTTCAAAAGTATCAAGAACTATGTACTTTGATGACATAGATGAAGAAAATATTAATGCAAAATTAGAAGATGGTGTTCTAACAATTAACTTGGGTAAAAAAGAAATTAAAGATAGTAAAAAACATATAGAAATAGAATAAGATTGAAATTTATCAATTAAATTATAAGGACTACAGGCTAAAAAGCTTGTAGTCCTTTTTTATGTTTTTTATAAAAATAAAATATGCTATAATAAAATCGAAGGTGACAAAGAAGGATACCTGACTTGAAACTGGAGGATAAATATGAGAATTGCAATTATTGCTATATTTGTAGAAGATAAAAAATATATACATAAGGTAAATGATATACTTCATTACTATGGAAAATATGTCATAGGAAGAATGGGTCTTCCAAATGTTGAAAAAGATTTAAATATAATAACCTTAGTTGTAAAGGCAAGCCAAGAGGAAATCTCTGCTTTAAGCGGAAAACTTGGAAATCTTGATGGGGTTATATCGAAGGTGACCTATGCTTCAAAAAAATGAGTTTTCAGATAAAGCTTTATTTGAGCTTTTGACTACCGATGATAAAGAAAAGATAGAAAATCTTCACAAAAAAGCAAGACAAGTTGCTCACGAAGTCTATGCCAATGAAGTTTATATTAGAGGACTTATCGAAATATCAAACTTTTGCAGGCAAGGCTGTTTTTATTGTGGGATAAATAGAGATAATCCTAAAATAAATAGGTTTAGATTAAGCAAAGAAGAAATTATAGATCGTGCCCATATGGGTTACAAATTGGGTTTTAGAACCTTTGTTCTTCAAGGAGGAGAAGATCCAAAACAAGGAGATGATTTTTTTGTAGAAATAATTTCAACTATAAAAAAATTCTATCCTGATACAAGAATTACACTCTCCTTGGGTCATAGAAGCCATGAATCTTACTATAGATTAAAAGAGGCTGGTGCTGATAGATACCTTTTGAGGCATGAATCAGCAAATGAAGAAGTATTTAAAAAACTTCATCCAAATGACCAATCTTTGGAACAAAGGATAGAAGATATAGTTTATATGAAAAGCTTAGGTTATCAAATTGGAACGGGTTTTTTGGTAGGTGCACCATTTTCATCTATAGAAAATCATATAGAAGATATAAAACTTATAAGAAAAATTCGTCCACAAATGATAGGAATAGGACCTTTTATTTCTCAAAAGGATACTAAATTTAGGGATTATAAAAATGGAACAAGTGATCTTACTACAAGGCTTCTTTCTATATTTAGAATAGAAAATCCTCATGCCTTAATCCCTTCAACGACTGCCTTAAATACTGTAGATGAAAATGGTAGAATAAAGGGTATTTTGTCGGGTGCCAATGTTATAATGCCAAACTTGAGCCCTTCTTATGCAAAAGAGAATTATACTCTATACGATAAAAAGATAGCAAAAGGACTTGAAGGCGCCTTTGGTCTAAAAGAATTAGATGATTTATTAAGAAGACACGGATACAAGATTGTTATAGATAAGGGAGACTATAAAGGGGAATAAATTATGAAATACGATGTAAAATCAGAAAAAGCAGAAGAATTTATAAATCATGAGGAAATTCTTAGTACTATAGAATATGGTAAAGCTAATGCTAATAACAGAGAATTAATAAAAGAAATTTTAGAAAAAGCAAAAACTGCTAAGGGACTTAGTCACAAAGAGGCTTATGTACTTTTATCTTGTCAAGAAGAAGATATAAATGAAGAAATCTTTAACCTTGCGAGAGAATTGAAAGTTAGATTTTATGGAAATAGGATAGTTCTGTTTGCTCCACTTTACCTATCAAACTATTGTGTAAATGGATGTGTATATTGTCCTTACCATGCAAAAAATAAAACTATTCCAAGAAAGAAATTAAGCCAAGAAGAAATCAAAAAGGAAGTAATAGCTCTCCAAGATATGGGACATAAGAGACTAGCTTTGGAAACTGGAGAAGATCCAATAAACAGCCCAATAGAATATGTACTTGAATCTATAAAAACAATTTACTCTATTCACCACAAAAATGGTGACATTAGAAGAGTAAATGTAAATATAGCAGCAACTACTATCGAAAATTATAAAAAGCTAAAAGAAGCAGGTATTGGAACTTACATACTCTTCCAAGAAACTTATAATAAGCAAAATTATGAAACTCTCCATCCAACTGGACCAAAACATAATTATGCTTATCATACCGAGGCAATGGATAGGGCCCAACTTGGTGGAATTGATGATGTAGGAATAGGAGTTCTTTTTGGACTTGAAAACTACGAATATGATTTTATTGGACTAATGATGCATGCAGAACATTTGGAAGCTAGATTTGGGGTTGGACCTCATACAATTTCTGTTCCAAGAATTAGACCTGCAGATGATATTGATCCAGATGACTTCGATAATTCTATTAATGATGAAATATTTGCAAAAATTGTAGCGTGTATAAGAATAGCTGCTCCATACACTGGAATGATAATCTCTACAAGAGAAAGCAAGGAAACTAGAGAAAAAGTTCTAGATTTAGGAATAAGTCAAATTTCTGGTGGATCTAAGACTTCTGTAGGAGGTTATAGCGAAGAATTAAAAACTCATGGATCAGAAGGAAGTGAACAATTTGATACATCCGACCAAAGAACAGTAGATGAGATTGTAGACTGGTTAATCTCTATGGGACATATTCCTTCATTCTGTACAGCTTGTTATAGAAAGGGAAGAACAGGAGATAGGTTTATGTCGCTAGTAAAATCAGGACAAATTGGAAATATTTGCCTTCCAAATGCTCTTATGACTCTTGAAGAATATTTGATTGACTATGCAGGAGATGATACAAGAAAAGATGGAGAAGCTTTAATAGAAAAGATGGTTCCAGAAATAGATAATGAAAAGGTTAGAGAATCTACCAAAGGTTGGTTAGATGAAATAAAATCTGGAAAGAGAGATTTCAGACTATGAAAACCCAAAGGTCTCTTAGGTTTCATATAGGAATTTTTGGCAAAAGAAATAGTGGAAAGTCATCTTTTCTAAATTCTATTACTAGACAAGAAGTGGCTATAGTTTCAGATATAAAGGGTACAACAACAGATCCAATCTATAAGCCTATGGAAATTCATGATGTTGGTCCTGTAGTATTTATAGATACTGCAGGAATAGACGATGTGGGAAGTCTTGGATCATTAAGAAATGAAAAAAGTAAAAAAGTTATTGATAAGTGCGATGGATTTATTTATCTTTTGAGCGCGGATGATGACTTAGAATTTTTGAAAATTTTAGAAGATACTAAAAAACCTATCATAAATGTTCTATCAAAATCTGACAAAAAAGATTTTGAAAAATTAAAGGAAGAATTTAAAGAAATAGATTTTATTTCTTATTCTTCCTATAATAAAGATGATAGAAATAAAATTATTAACAAAATTCAAACAGATTTTGTACATACAGATGAAATAACAATTACTGGTGATTTGGTAAAAGAAGAATCTACTGTAGTTCTTGTTATGCCACAAGATAAGGAAGCACCAAAGGGTAGACTTATAACTCCACAGGTTCAAACTATTAGAGAAATTCTTGATAAAAATGCTAAAGCTATTTGTATAAAACTTGAGCAGGTTGAATCAACTTTTAAAATGCTTGATGGAAAGATTGACCTTATTATAACGGATTCTTCAGTCTTTAAAGAAGTCTATGACAAAAAGCCTAAAGATGTAAAACTTACAAGTTTCTCCGTTCTTTTTTCCAAGTTTAAGGGGGATATAGATTATTTTATAGAATCAGTAAAACGACTTGATGAAAAAATTGATAAAATTTTAATAGTGGAAACCTGTAGCCATCCTCCAATAGATGAGGATATAGGGACAGTAAAAATCCCAAAACTTATTAAAAAAATGCATCCTGAAGTAGAATTTTCTTTCCAAAGGGGAGATGATTTCGAAAATATAGAAGATTTTGATCTTATTATTTCTTGTGGGTCTTGTATGTTTAATAGAAGCCATGTATTATCAAGAGTAGAGAGGGCTAAGAAAAAAAATATTCCTATGACTAATTATGGAATCACTATAGCCTATCTAAAAGGTATATTAGAAAAGATTTCTGTATAAGAAAAATTTGCGAATTTAAATTATGTTGAAAGTAGAGGAAGTATGAAAAATTATGATGTAATAATTATAGGTTCTGGAGCTGCTGGGTCCTTTATGGCCTATGAATTCACAAAATTAGAGACGGAAAAAAAAGTGCTTGTTATAGATGAAGGAAGAAAGGTAGAAAAAAGAACCTGTCCTATCACAGAAGGTAAGGTAGATACTTGTATAGGTTGTAAACCATGTAATATTATGTATGGTTTTGGAGGGGCTGGAACCCTTTCTGATGGAAAATATAATATAACAACAAACTTTGGTGGAGATTTACACCAATACATAGGGGTAGATAAGGCTATGGAGCTTATGGAATATGTAGACTCCGTTCTTATGGATTTTGATGGAGGAGAAACAAAACTTTATTCTACAGCTGATACTGATCTTGCAACTCAATGTTTACGAAATGATCTTCATTTACTTTCAGCTAAGGTAAGACACTTTGGAACTGAAAGAAATAGGATGATTCTACAAAAAATTTATGAATATGTAAAAGATGTCATAGACTTTGAATTTTTAACAAAAGTAGTCGACATAAAATATGATAATGGGGAATATATAGTTACTACTAACAAAGGTGATTCTTTTAGAGCTAAAGATTTGGTACTAGCAGCTGGAAGAAGTGGATCTAAATGGATTTCTAAAGTTTGTGATGATTTTAATGTAGAAAGTAAGAAAAATAGAGTTGATATAGGTGTTAGAGTTGAAGTTCCTGCAGAAGTCTTTAAGCATATAACTGACAAGGTTTATGAGGCTAAAATTGTTTATCAAACCGAGCAATATAACGATCTTGTTAGAACTTTTTGTATGAATCCTTATGGTCAATTAGTTACAGAAAATACCAATGGAATTATCACAGTAAATGGTCACTCTTATGCAGACCCAAAAATGAGAACTGAAAACACAAATTTTGCCTTACTTGTAACAAATAGATTTACAGAACCTTTTAAAGATTCTAATGAATATGGGGAATCTATAGCTAAGGTATCAAATATGCTTGGTGGTGGAGTTTTAATGCAAAGATTTGGTGATCTTAGAAAGGGAAGAAGATCATCAGAAAGAAGGATGAAAAAGTCCTTCACCAAGCCAACCTTAAATGCTACAGCAGGAGATTTATCCCTTGTTATGCCAAAAAGACAGCTTGATGACATTATAGAGATGATCTATGCCTTAGATAAGATTGCTCCAGGTATGGCCAATGACGATACCTTGTTATACGGAATAGAGGTTAAATTCTATAATTCTGTTGTAGATGTTGATGGAAATTTTGAAACTAGCCAAAAAGGACTTTACTGCCTAGGAGATGGATCTGGAGTAACTCATTCCCTATCACAAGCTTCAGCTTCAGGAGTATTAATGGCTAGAATTCTAAATGATAAGTAAGGAGTGAATATTCTTGAAGTACTTATAT
>JBQDYR010000071.1:0-9045 GCA_052105355.1 Anaerococcus sp. | reverse complement strand
AGACCTTTTAGAAGCCATTCAGTGTGAATTTGTAGAAAAAATGAGCCAAAACGACTATATAAATATAGTGACATTTTATAACAACCTAATTCAATTAAAAGACATCAACTCTGAAAAAAGAAAAGCCATTTTATTAGCATTCGCTAATGCGTGGTTTAACAATAAAACTAACTAACGAGGGTAACGAGAGGAGGTAAAATCATTATGAAAATTGGTATGAGAAAACCATCTTGGCGTAAATCATTAAGTGCACGAACCACTGGTAAATATAAAAGACAAATAAAAAGAGCCTTAATCCCGGGGTATGGTAAAAAAGGCATGGGTTGGATTAAAAACCCTAAGAAAGCTATGTACAACAAAGTGTATCACAAAACAACATTTAGCTTTTTTGATTTATTTAAATAGCTTATATTCTTTAAATTTAAGGATCTAACAACAGTTATCAAAACCAACCATAACATATCACAAAAAAGAAAAAGTGCTCGCATATGCAAAAATAAGAAGAATTACAGCCATTTAAACTAAAAACAGATACTATAAAAAAGTATCTGTTTTTTTTGCTATGGTTAATAACCCAAAAAGGACTGATCATAATGATCATAAAAATAAATGTATATAAATGTATAGAAGTGTTAAAAAGTGTCTAATTGTTAACAAAATATATTTGTTTAACACTTTAATTGGTGTTGACAAAAAAGCAAATATTAATTATAATATATTCATATGAATAATAAGAAGAAAAGGAGAGATAAGATGAAAATAAAAAGAATTTTCTCATCTGTAATGGCTCTAGGATTAGTAGTGACTCTAGCAGCTTGCGGTGGAAATGATTCCGAAACAGGGGGGTCTGCTGGAACAACTAGTACAGAAGGATCTCAAGCAGGTATGGAAGAATCAGTTGATGATTTCCAATCACAAACTTCGGATGATACTCTAGTTATTGGTGTTGATTCAATTGGTGGGAACTTCATTCAAGGATTTGCCAATAGTGTTAATGACCTAAAAATTAGACAGTTGATGGGTATCCAAGGTAACCTTGGCTATTCAGCTTATGTTCAAGATGAAAATGGAGCATGGTTGTGGAATCCAACAATTCTTGAAGAAGAACCAACAACAGAAGAAAATGAAGATGGCTCAAAAACTATCACTTATAAACTTAAAGAAGGTTTAAAATGGTCAGATGGTGAACCAGTAACATCTGATGATTATATCTGGCCAACTTTAATGTTATCAAGCTCAAGTTATAACCTTGTAACAGGATCAACAGAAATTGGTGCTGACTCTGTAAAAGGTTACGAAGCTTATCGTTCTGGAGAAACAAATGAATTTGAAGGTGTTAAGAAAATTGATGATACAACTTTCCAATTTGTTATAGATGCTTCATTCCTTCCATATTATGAAGAAGAAGCGTTAAAAGGGGCGGGACCAAGACCAATGCACCTTGAAGCTCCAAATTTAATTATCGATAACAATAAGGTAGCAGTAAATCCAGATTACGAATTAACAGATGAAGATAAGACAGCTTACCTTGAATCTATCGAACAACAAATCGCTAAAGAAAATGAAGATTTCGATACTATGAAAGAAGAATCTGACGGTGATGTTGCTGAAGAAGATCAAAAAGCACATGATGATAAAATAGCTGAGCTTGAAGATAGAAAGTCAAAAGCAGAATCAGGTGAAGGAATTGACCCAACTCAACTTTTATTTGAACAAGCTATGTTATTTGATACAGAAGAATATAGAAAAAATCCAACAGTTACATCTGGACCATACAAATTTGTTGAATTTAAAAACAATATGGTTAAACTTGAAAAGAATGAAAACTATGCAGGAGATTTCAAGGGTAGAACACCTTCTATACCAAATGTAATCGTTCAAGCAATCAACTCTAAAATTTCAGTTGACTTACTTGAAAATGGAGATATAGATATTTGGGAAGAAGAAACACAAGGTGCAAAAATTGACCAAATGAGAACAGCTGCAGACGAAGGAAAAATAGGTGGATATCTAACTTTCGATAGAAATGGTTATGGTAACCTAGTATTCTTAAATGACAGAACAGCAACTCAATATAAAGAAGTAAGACGTGCAGTAGCATACCTTATGGATAGAAATGAATTCGTACAAAGTTTTGCAGGTGGTTACGGTGTAGTAACAAATGGTATGTACGGTACAAGTCAATGGATGTATAAAGAAAGAGGAGCAGACTTAGAGTCTAAACTTACAAATTATACATTAAATATCGATCAAGCTAACGAAGAATTAAATAATTCACCATACAAATTTGAATCAGATGGAAAAACTCCTTGGGATCAACAAAAAGCTCAAGAAGCATATCAATCTGATCCATCAGGATTTGACTATTGGAGATATGATGAAAATGGTGAGAAACTACAAATCAACCAATATGGTTCACAAGACTCTGGTATCACAACATTACTAAATAACCAATTGCCAGACAATGCTAAACAAGCAGGTATGGAATATAATGTTCAATCTGGAGACTTCAATACTCTATTAGATTACATGTATTATCCAAAAGAAGATGCTGAATATTCCGCATTCAACATGGGATCAAACTTTGGTACACCATTTGATCCATATTACCAATACCACTCTAAAGGTAATGACAATAAAGATAGAGTTAATGACCCAGAAGCAGATAAGCTTACAGAAGCTTTAAGAACAACTGAACCTGGTGATAAAGAAACCTATTTAGATAGATGGGAAGAATTTGAAGTTTGGTTTAATGAAAACCTACCAGAAATCCCTCTATACTCTAACCAATACAACACAGGTTACTCAACAAGAGTTGAAGGATTTGAAACAGCAACACCATTCTGGGGTGCAACTTACGAAATTAACAACATGAAACTTAAATAATATTTTAAAGATATATTGCTTTAATAATATTTAAAAGAAATATACAAAAGCAGTGCAAGTGCACTGCTTTTGTTATAATAATCTTATGGTATATATAAGTTATAGTTTATGATAAAAGTTTAAAAAAGTATATACATAAATAAATAAAGAATAAAAATTCATATATGAAACCAATATATTTTTTATAAAATCACTTTTTTAACATTGGATTTATTTTTTTTTGGGAAAAAGTATGCTTGCTCTATTTATCAAAGTTTAGTAAAATTTGAAAAAGTAAAAAAACATACAAAATATGCCATAAAGCAATTGACAAAATAACATTGATATATTAATATATATGTTATGTAATTATAATTTTTTTTACCTGAAGTGGTATTAATATTTATAAAAAATTCTTTATATTTAAAATTCATTTGTTAAATTTTTTAATTTAAAAAGAATAATTAAAAATAAAGAGGATAAGGAAGGGAGAGAAATGTTACGATATATAGGAAAAAGAATCATAAACTTGATTCCTGTTGCAATTATAATATCTATATTGATATTTGCTTTATCCAAATCAATGCCTGGAGATCCTATAAGAGCAATGATACCACAAGATGGTAGAATGACTAAGGCTCAACAAGAAGAGCTATATAAGAATCTAGAACATAGGTATGGATATGATAGATCAATTCCTGAACAATATATTTTTTGGATGGGAAGAACTTTAAAAGGTGACTTTGGAGAAAGTACCCAAGCTAGACAACCAGTTAGTGAATACTTAGCTGAACCTTTGAGAAATACTATTTATTTAAATTTAGGTTCAACAATTATTTCATTTGTTTTATCAATACTTATAGGAATTAGATCGGCAGTTAAAAGAGGAGGCTTCTTTGATAGATTCTTCCAAGTATTCACGCTTATTGGAATATCTCTGCCTACATTCTTTATAGGTTTATTCTTAATATTCTTATTTGCCTTTAAATTAAAATGGTTACCAGCTAATGGTATGCCTAGAACTAACACATTAGGTGAATGGATAAAATATTTAGTACTGCCTACATTGACTTTAACCTTTGGTTCTATGGCATCTATATCAAGATATGTAAGAAATGCTATGCTAGATTCTTTAAATCAAGATTACATTAGAACAGCAAGAGCCAAGGGACTTAAAGAAAAGACAGTTATATACTCACATGCATTTAGAAATGCTCTAATACCTGTAGTTACAGCTATGACATGGGCAATATTAGGTATGTTCTCAGGTTCTGCTATTACAGAAACCATCTTTGCTTATAGAGGAATAGGAAACTTATTAATTAAGGGAGTTTTGGCACAAGACTATAATGTTATCTTGGCCTTATCAATGTTCTATGCAATTTTAACTCTATTAGGTAATCTATTGATGGATATAGCATATGCACTAGTAGACCCAAGAGTAAAATTGGAGGCCTAGGATGAAAAAAGAACTTAAAAAATCATTCAAATCTTTCGGTAGATTGATTGCTTCCTTGTTCACATTTGGAACAAGATCCGAGGATATGGATACTAAATTAAATAAAACACCAAATGATCTTAACAACGAACCTAGAGAGGATGAAAAGCTAGAAGAAGAAGCTATTATGTCACCTGGTAGGATTGCAGTAAAAAATTACTTTCGTAATCCACTTGGAGTTATAGGATTAGCTTTATTCTTAGGAATTCTAGGAGTTGTATTTATAGGATCAGCGCTTATACCTTTTAACCCTTATAAATCTGAAGGTAACCTTATTAATGTATCTCCTGGATCAGGCTATATGAAATATCCATCAGAACTTGAAACTGAGGGAGTAAAGGAACTTTCTATAGGAAATACTTTTGGTGTAGGACTTACTAATGAAAATAACCTCTACTACTGGGGAAAAAATAACGAAGATGATGTTATGAAAATGCCTGAAGATGTTGAGGAGAAATTAGAAGGAAAAGAAATTGCTCATGTTGCAGCCGGAGATAAACATATTATTGTATCTACAAAAGACAATGAAATCTATGGTTGGGGTAATGATTCCTTTAAACAATCAGAAGTTCCACCAATGGCTGAAAGTCAAATCAAAGAAGAAGGTATTAAAAAACTAGGTGGTGGTGTTCAATATTCAGTAGTATTAACTGAAAAAAATAATATTATAGTTTGGGGTTCAACTATGAACTCAAGACTTGACCTTATTCCTTCAGATATACAAGGAAAAGTTGTTGACTTCTCTACAACAAGTATAAATATACTTGCGCTTTTAGATGACGGTTCTATAAGACTTCTAGGAGTTAAAGGAGCAGAAGTTGACAAAAATATGCCTCAAGAACTTGCAGAAGGAAAAGAAAAAGTTACTAAAGTTGCTATTTCATCTAAATCAGCTGCAGCTATTACAGAAGATGGAAAACTTTATGTATGGGGACCATCAAGTGATAACTTGTCTGGAGATAATATTCCAGATATAGAGGGAAAACCTGTAGATATTCAAGGTGGTACAGATCACTTAACAGTACTTGATGATAAGGGAAATATTTATTCTTGGGGCAATAACGGTTATGGAGAAACAGATTCTCCAAAAGAAGGTAAATTTACAAAAATATATTCAAATTACTTTAATAACTACGCTGTAACAGAAGATGGAAAAATAGAAACATGGGGACTAGATGGTTTTAGATTTGGTTCTGATGATCAAGGACGTGATATATTCACAAGACTTATCCATGGTGGTAAAATGACCATGATAATTTCATTTGTGTCAGTAGTTATACAAATTGTACTTGGTGTAGTTATAGGTATGATTTCCGGTTATGCTGGAGGAAAAATAGATAATGTATTGATGAGATTTACAGAAATTGTAGCTTCATTCCCATTCTATCCACTTATTATTACACTATCTGCACTTTTACCAGTTAATGTTAGCCAAAACACTAGACTTATGATGATCATGATTTTACTAGGTGTTATTGGTTGGACAGGTATAGCAAGGTTAGTACGTGGACAAATTCTTGCAGAAAGAGAAAGAGACTACATTACAGCTGCTAGAGCATTGGGAGTTAACAATAAATCAATTTTAGTAAGGCATATACTTCCAAATATCCTATCAATAGTTATAGTAAATGCTACCTTAGGATATGCCTCAAACTTACTAATAGAGGCAGGATTATCCTTCCTAGGCTTTGGTGTACAAGAACCAATGCCATCTTGGGGTAATATGATGACTTCAGCTCAATCATCAGATGTAATTAATATGTTCTGGTGGAGATGGATTGTACCAGCCTTAGCAGTATTCTTATCAGCATTCTCAGTTAACCTTATAGGTGACGCTTTAAGAGATGCTATAGACCCAAGAGCAAACGAAAGATAGGGGAAAAAAATGGCATTATTAGAAATAAATAATCTCCATACTTATTTTTCTACTAAGAAAGGTTTAATAAAAGCAGTGAACGGTGTTTCATGTTCTATAGATGAAGGTAAAACACTGGGACTAGTAGGAGAATCAGGTTCAGGAAAGAGTCAAACAGCAATGAGTGTATTGCAACTTTTTGAACCTAACCAAAAAATATATAGTGGAGAAATCTATTTTGATGGAGAGAAAATCTCAGACTTTTCTAGGGCTAAAATGGAAAAAATTAGAGGTAATGATATCTCTATAATTTTCCAAGAGCCAATGAGCTCACTTAACCCTGTGTTTACAGTAGAAAAACAAATTGGAGAAGTTTTAAAACTTCATAAGGGTATGAATAAACAACAAGCTTCAGTTAGGTGCGAAGAACTTCTAGCTCAAGTTAAAATTCCAAACCCACAAGTAGTTGCTAAACAATATCCATTTGAACTTTCAGGTGGTATGAACCAAAGGGTTATGATTGCAATGGCCCTTGCTTGTGAACCAAAACTTTTAATAGCAGACGAACCAACTACAGCCTTGGATGTAACAATCCAAGCTCAAATTCTAAGATTGATGAATGAATTAAAGGAAAAAAATAATACCTCAATTTTATTCATCACTCACGATTTGGGAGTAATAAACCAAATGGCAGACGAAGTTGCTGTAATGTATTGCGGACAAATTGTAGAACAATCTCCAGTAGATTATATTTTCAAAAATGAAATTACTGACTATAATCACCCATATACAGTAGCACTACTAAATTCTATCCCTTCTATAACAAGTGATAGAAATGAAAGACTTGATATAATACCAGGATCAGTACCACACCCACTTAATCTTCCAAAAGGATGTAAGTTTGCAGATAGGTGTAAGTACGCTACCAAAAAATGTGTAGAAGAAATGCCTGAATTACTTCAAGTAACACCAGAACAAAGAATTAGATGCCATTATCCAAATAGAAGGGAGAGACAAGATGGAACCTACCAAGAATAAGAAAGTACTATTCAAAGTAAGAAATCTTAAAAAATACTTCCCTGTAAAAAAGAAATCAATCTTTTCTAGAGGTAGTAACCAATACGTACATGCCAATGAGTCTATCTCTTTGGACATCTACGAAGGTGAAACATTAGGACTAGTAGGAGAATCAGGATGTGGTAAATCAACATTCGGTAGAACTCTACTTCAAATATATGAACAAACAGAAGGAACAACACTTTATTATGGAACAACTCTTCAAGAGATGGCTCCAGATTATATGGGAAAAGATATCAATGATATACCTAAAAAATTTCCTAATTATATAAAGGAAAGTGAAGAACTTCAAGAAATTTATAGACAACTCGAAGATTCTAATATAGATGATGTACAAAGAGCAGATTTAAATGAAAAAGCTATGTTCAAAAGAAGAGAAATCCAAGCTGAATATGAAAATATGCTTAGGATAGCTGGAGGACTCTTAGCCCACGATGATCTTAACGAAGTAAAAAGTCTTCTTTCTGCCTACTACAAAGATTTAAAAGAAAGAGCTAAGATACAATCTGAACTAAATATAATGCAAGAAAAGTATCAAGCAAGAATTGAAGGTAGGGGAGAACTAGCCGATACTCTTGAAAATAATCCTAGATACAAAGAGCTTGTAGGAAAAAAAGAAGCATTAAATAAAGAAATTGATGGTAAAGTTGCAAATATTGATCAATTAAAATCAAAAATAAATCATAATGATCTTTATGAGGAGTATGAAGAATTTAAAGATGACGGAATAGATATCTCAAGACTTAATAACGAAGAAATGAGAGAATTAAGACGTGAACTACAAATGATCTTCCAAGATCCTTATGGATCTCTTGATACAAAAATGACAGTTGGTAATATAATTGGAGAAGGAGTACTTGGACACAATATCTTCAAATCAAGAAAAGATGCTGGTTATAATGAGTACATCCAAAAGGTTATGGAAGAATGTGGACTTGCTCCATACTTTATCCATAGATATCCTCACCAATTCTCAGGAGGACAAAGACAAAGAATCGGTATAGCAAGAGCACTAGCATTAAAACCATCCTTCATAGTATGTGATGAGGCAGTATCAGCTCTAGATGTTTCTATTCAATCTCAGGTTATAAACTTACTTCAAGATTTAAAGCAAGAAAATAATTTAACCTATTTGTTTATTACCCACGACCTTTCAGTAGTAAAATATATTTCTGATAGAATTGGTGTAATGTACTTAGGAGTAATGGTAGAGCTTGCTGAGTCAGATAGAATCTTTGAAAATTCTTTCCATCCATATACTCAAGCCCTTCTACAAGCTATTCCAAGAACTGATGTAGATAAAGGACAAGAGTTACAAGTAATAGAAGGAGATATACCTTCAGCAGTAACTCCTCCAAAAGGATGTAGATTCCACACAAGGTGTAAGTATTGTATGGATATTTGTACAAAATTCGAACCAGAACTTAAAGAACTTGAGCCTGGTCACTATGTAGCTTGCCATCTAATGGATGTTTCCGAAGAGGAAAAACAAAAAGCTTACGAGAAAAACTTGGAATTAAAGAAAATAGAAGAAAAAGAATTAGAAAAAATGATTGAAGAAAAAGAAAAAGAGGTTGGTATTAAATAATGAAAAGACCAATAGATAGGTTCAAAGACAAAAGCGATGAAGAAATTTATGAAAAAGAAAGTCTTTTGGAAGATGATAACCTAGAAAAACATGATAGATTGGCTATGTTTTTGGCAGCCATGAAAGTGTTTATGCCACCAGTCTTATTAATAGTTTTAATTT
>JBQDYR010000070.1:0-9056 GCA_052105355.1 Anaerococcus sp. | reverse complement strand
TATCTTCTATTGTAGAAAATTATTCAGGAGAAGGAAGTGTAGCTATAGGCTACCAACTAAAGGAGAATTATGAATAAAATATTATTAATTATAGGACTTCTATTACTAAGCTTTGTGATAGTGTTCTTTATAGGAAAATCAAAAAACAAGCACGATTTACTCGATGTCTTGTGGGGAGCTGCTTTTGTTTTTGTAGCAGTACTCTCTTATATAATTTCAGAAAATAAAACTTTGACAGGATTGATTGTAACCATTCTTGTAACGATATGGGGTACTAGACTAACTTTACATTTGGCTAAAAGAAATATAGGTGCTAAAGAAGACTATCGTTATGATGATTATAGAAAAAAAGATAAAGGAAAGAATTTTGATTTATACTTCTTCTTTAGAATGTATTTAGTTCAGTTTATACTTTGCCTTATTATAGTTTATCCAGCAATGTATCTTAATCTTAAAGGAAATGCTGAGTTTTCAACAATGACAATTATTGGAATTATTATTTGGATAGTTGGATTCTTATTTGAATCTATTGGAGATAAACAATTAAAAGATTTTATATCAAAGCCAAAGAATAAAGGAAAATTAATGACTTCAGGACTTTGGTCCTATACTCGTCATCCAAATTATTTCGGAGAAGCAACTCAATGGTGGGGAATCTACCTTATTAGTTTATCCAATATACAAAACTTTTGGTTAATTTTTAGTCCAATAGTAATTACATTATTAGTTAGATATGTTTCTGGAGTACCACTTATAGAAAAGAAATATGAAGGAAGACCAGATTGGGAAGCCTATAAGAAAAAGACAAGTGTATTTATACCTCTACCACCAAAATAAAAATATAGTGAAAATACTATATAAAATTAAAAAAGTACACTAGGAGTAAAGATGAATAAAGAATTAGAAAGAAATAAAAAAAATGCTGTAGAATTTTATAGAACAGCATATTTGGGAGATCCAGAAAAAGCAGTAAATGATTATGTTGGAAATCAATATAATCAACATAATCCTTCAGTAGAAAATGGAAAAGAAGGATTTATAAAATACTTTAAACAAATGGCAACTGAGTTTCCAAATAAAAAAATAGAATTTGTTAGAGTTATAGCCGAAGATGATTTGGTTGCCCTACACACTCACCAAAGTTGGCCAGATGGAATTGAGTATGTAACAATGGATTTCTTCCGTTTTGATTCAAATGGAAAAATAGTAGAACATTGGGATTCAATTCAAGAAATTCCTGAGACTAATAAGTCAGGAAACCCAATGTATTAATAAAATATGTAATTTATATATTAATACATTCAATATTAACTTCAGATGAGTCAAATAAAAAGATTTGTGACAAAATTTTAGCAAGTTCAATTATCCTTATAGGAAGAATATTGATGTATATTTAAATTTAATATTAGTAAAAAGCAATTAATTATAATTAATTGCTTTTTTATGTCTCATTTACATTTCTTGGTTAAACTAAAGTGAGATAAGTAGAAATTGCCTAAAGTATTGGTAAAAAGGTTAAATTTTTTGGGTTAAAGCTTAAAATTCTAGTATATAAATTTGATTTAAAATATTTAATATAAAGCTTTGTGAGAAGAAAAAACGTTTAAGTAATCCTTTAAAATATAAGTTTAAGGAAGTTAAGAGATCATATAAAAAAAGATCTTACAAAGTTAATTAAAATTTCAATTAAATAATACATTTGTAATATAAAAGTTATAAGGTAGTCTTGGACTATCTTTTTTTAATTTTGAATTAATTATGCACCTATTTATTATTAGAATAGATTTATAAAAATAATAGTGAATATTATTAGTAATAATTACATAATATCATATTAAATTGCTTCCATATAGTAACTAGAGTTAAGAATTTTCTGTATTAATTTAATATAAATAATCATAGACACAAGGTTACTATAATTTTTATGAAAGTAGATTAATTAAAAAAAGTATATATAATATTGATTTATAATTTAATATATCAAAATAAATGTTAAATAAAATAACGAATAATTTTATAAAGGGTAAATATATACTAAGTAATAAAAGTTTAAATAATTTTTGACTTATATTACAAGGAGGTCAGTTATGAAAAAATTGAAAAGAAAGACTTCACTAAAATTTGTGGAAATAGTATTATCATTAGGAATGATAACTACAGCCATAATAATTCCAACTACTGTATATGCAGAAAAAAATAAAGATATAGTAGTTGAAGAAAAGAAATATGATGATGTAGTAGGTAAATTAGAGAGTGATAATAATGTTGATAAGAATTTAGAAATTCTAGATTTAGAGAAAAATGTAGATGTTGAGAAAAAAGAAGAAATTACTGACAATGTTATAACTGATGATTTTGATAAAGTTGAAAATAAGAATGTTATTTTGAATATTAAGGAAATAAAAGATTTAAAGGGTAAATCAAATACTGAACTTTTAGAGAGTAAAGAAGATTTTAATCTTATTGAAGATGATATTACTCAAGATTCAGATATAAAGATAGTAAATGAAACTACTGAAATACCAGATACTGATGAAGATTTGGAAACTACAAAAACTACCTACAGCAGCAGTAATGTAGAATTAGATGATATAGATAATATATTATCTTAAGATATAGATGATTCTAAAGATAATAAGAACAATAATGATATTTCCAAAGATGCAGAAGAAAAAACTAATTCTGAAAATATGGTAACTACACTTGCTCAGTCAAATGTATATACAGTTACATCAACAGATACTCAAGAAAGTATACAGACTGCAATTAATGATACACTAATAAATCAAATTGTTTTTAGTGAAAATACGGATTTAGATCTTACAAAATCCTTATCGATTAAAAATAAGTCGTTAGATGTTGTAGTAAATGATGGTATTAATGTAAACTTTAATGCTGAGGGTGTGGTTGCCTTTAGAGTAATTTTAGGTAATAATAATAGTTTTAATTTTAAAAATTATGGTATTGTTAATTTTAATAAAGTTAGAAGAGCTATGTGGGTATCAGGTGGAGATGATTCTAACGTAGAAATATCAGGAAATTATAATGATAACAAATCTACAGGAATAATGAATATCAATGATAATACAGGATATGCCCTAGGTTTTTTAGATCATTTTACAGGAAAAGTAGCCTTAAAGGATGTAAACATAAATGTCGATGCCACTGAAGATAATGTCGAAAGTGGATTGTATTTAGGAAATACTTCTGGCAAGGGTGAAGTTTTAATAGAAGATTCTAAACTCGATATAAGAACGAAAGGAACAAAAACAACTAGTGTTCCATTAACTTCAAATGCTAAAAAAATTCTTATAAAAAATAGTGAGATTGTAACAAGTTCAAGAGCTCAATATAATCTAGAAATTACTTCAATAAATTCTAAACAAGAATTTACTATAGATAACTCAAATATAAAAATGATAACACCGGATAATGCTAGTCCGAATTCTGGAGATAGCCCAAGTATAGGTTTAAATACTTACCATACTAAAGTTAATATTATAAATGGTTCTAAGTTAGAAAGAGAAAATCAAGGTTATAATGGAGGATCTGCTGGCATAATAGGTATAGCGATGGCTGAAACTGAAATTTATGTAGATGATTCTGAACTATTAATTGATAGTATAGGTTCAAAAAACAAATATCCTGTTAATGGAATAGAGTTAGGAAAAACATTAACTATAGTTGGTGATTCAAAAGTTACAATAGATGAATTTAAGAGTAATTTAGGATCTAAAAATCTCGAAAAAATCATCATAGATGGAGGATCAAATAAACTTCCTCTAAATTCAGATGGAACAGCTAATATACCTGAAGGAACAACTTTAACAAATTCAAATGGAGAATCACTAGCTCACTTTGAAATACCAAAAGGAAAGTTTAATAATAATTTCACATTAAACATAGCAAAAAACAAAGATAATCCTAAATATTCAGAATATGTTTACGAAGTTGATGGACAAAATATGCATGGTAATATAGCTCATATATGGACACCAGCAATAGAATTAAAATATTATGAAAAAGAAGAAGACCAACAAACTGGTACAAATGTATTAAAAACAATTTTACTTCCAAGAGGACAAAGTGCAGACTTTGTATCAGGCACAAATCCTGAATTAGATGTAATATGGATTTATGCAACAGGAGAAAATAAAGGAAAACTTTTTGATATAAATGACATGTTAATTGAGGATACTGATGTAACCCCAATTATAGTTAATCAAGTAACATTTGATGAAAACTATGATGGCAAAGGTACAGATAAGGTTGTTAGAGTAGTAAAAGATAAGACAATTAATGGAGATATTTTAGAAGATGAAAGTATGCCATCTAATCCTGTAAGAGCAGGGTATACATTTAAAGAATGGAATACAAGTTCTGATGGTAAAGGAACTTCATTTACTGGTGATATGATAGTTTCTAAAGATATGACAGTCTATGCTATATGGGAAAAAGATACTGTTATAGTAGAAAAAGTAAAAGTGACATTTGATAATAATGATGGCACTTCAAATTCTGAAGTAGTATATGTTGAAAAAGGAAGCTCACTTAAAGAAGATGGATTATTAAGTGAAAGTATGCCGGCTAATCCTGATAGAGATGGCTATAAATTCATAGAATGGAATACTAAAGCTGATGGAAGTGGAGAAATTTTTACTGATATAACTATAGTACCAGAAGATATTACTGTTTATGCTATTTGGATGAAAAATGAAGTAGACCCGGTAGATCCAGTAGACCCAATAGACCCGGTAGACCCAATAGACCCAGTAGACCCAGTAGATCCAGTAGATCCAGTAAAACCGGTAGACCCAGTTGAACCAATAGAACCTGTAGAGCCAACAGTAGTTCCAGTAAATTCTGTAGATACAACAGATCCTATTAAGCCTATTGTTAATCATAGTAGGTTTGTGGAAAACGCAACAGTCAATCCGAAAACGGGAAATGACTTTAATATAATAAAATATGTAATGGCATTATTTGCTAGTATTATTACATTTGTAATAACCAAAATAAAAAATAAGTATTAAATAAATTGATGATTATTTAAAAATAAAAGGATTAAATAATTAAACAACTTATCTATCAGGACTGGAAATTTTCCAGTCCTGATATTTTTTTGAATTTTAGTGAGTCAAATACACAGAATAAGGACAAAATGTTTGAATGTTTTTTATCTTAATTTGAAGTATATCTATGTATTTTTAAAACTAGTATCATAAATATGACAAGCGATTAATTTTTTATTAATTGCTATATCTAGTCCTTGTTTAAAAAATAACTTATATAAAACTTTTGATATATTTTAATGATTAAAAAAATTTATATAACATTTATAATTTAATACATAATAAATACAAATGAGATTTTTAGAAATTAAAATGGGTAAAATTATAAAAAGTAATTAAATAATATATAAAAGGAGACTTAAATATGATTGTAACTACAACAGGAAATGTAGATGGAAGAAAAGTTGTTGAGTACAAAGGAATAGTGTTTGGAGAAGTTGTAAGTGGTATTAATTTTCTAAAGGACATGGGTGCTGGCTTTCGTAACTTTTTAGGTGGGAGAAGTCAAGGTTATGAGCAAGAACTTATGAGTACAAGAGATGAGGCTATCAAAGAAATGGAAGATAGAGCTAGGGCAATTGGAGCTGATGCAGTAATAGGTATGAAGATGGACTATGAGGTTTTAGGAGCAAATAATGGAATGCTTATGGTTACATGCTCTGGTACTGCTGTAAAACTTGATTAAGTTATATATAATACAAGACTGACAAAAATAAAATGAAATTTAAAAAATATTTTGTTAATTTTAAGTATAATTTGAAAAAGCAAATAATTAAATTTTGGAGGGTGTAGTAATGGGATATTTAGAACATAATGTAGAAGAACATAATAAAGCTAAAGAATTGGCTGAAAAGATTGAGAAGACTAAAGATAATAAAAAGAAAAGAAAAGTATTTGAGGATCTTTATATTATGATTTATTCTCATCATAATGCTGAGGAAGAAGTTGTTTTTCCTGTTGTAATGGATGGTTTAAGTGAAGATAGTGATAAAGATATAGTTCGTGAAATGATTGAGGAACATAGTTTAGCCTCCTATCAATTTTCTACTGTTAATCAAACCTTATTAGAAAATGATACATGGAATGCAAAATTTTCTACTCTAATGGAAGTTGTAAAACACCATATGGAAGAAGAAGAAGGTGAATTCACTAAACTTGCAAAAAAAGTGCTTGATTCAGATGAATCTGAAAAATTACTAAAAGAATTCGAAGATGCTATGGATAAGTATGAGCAAGAAATTAAGAAAAAGTTAAATAAATAATACAAGAGGTAAATAAAATGACTGATAAAAATAATAAAAAGGACAAGAAATCTAATAAGAAACTTGATAATTTAAAAAAGCATTATGTAGATGATGCTGATAGCAAGTTAACGACTAATAAGGGTGTAAAAATGTCCAATGACAATTTTACCCTAAAAGCTGGACAAAGAGGTCCATCATTAATGCAAGATTTTCATTATTTTGAAAAGATGCAACATTTCTCTAGAGAGAGAATTCCTGAAAGAGTAGTTCATGCTAGAGGAACTGGAGCTCATGGTACTTTTACAGTTACAAAAAATGCTAAGAAGTACTCTGCTGCTGACTTTTTAAGTGAAGATGGTAAGGAAACACCAATTTTTATTAGATTTTCTACTGTTCAAGGCTTTAGAGGTTCTGCTGATACTGTAAGGGATAACCATGGATTTGCTGTTAAGTTTTATACTGATGAAGGAAATTTAGATTTACCTGGAATTACACATCCAATATTTTTCATAAATGATGCAATAAAATTTCCTGATTTAATTCACTCAGTAAAACCTGAACCAAAAGATGAGGTTCCACAAGGTCAATCTGCCCACGATTCTTTTTGGGACTTTGTTGCTAATAATCCAGAAACACTACACAATGTTTTTTGGACTATGTCTGATAGGGCAATTCCTAGATCTTATAGGATGATGGAAGGTTTCCCAATCCACACATATAAGTTAGTTAATGAAGATAGGGAAGTTTTCTTCTGTAGATTCCACTTTAAACCAGATCTTGGAGTTCACTCACTAGTATGGGAAGAAGCTCAAAAAATTCAAGGTATGGATCCAGATTTCCATAGAAAAGATTTAATGGAAGCAATTGACAAGGGAGATTTCCCAACTTGGACATTTGGAGCTCAAATTATCAAAGAAGAAGATGAATTTATGTTTGACTTTGATATTTTAGATGCTACAAAATTGTGGCCAGAAGAAATTGTTCCTGTAACAGAATTTGGTAAAATTGAGTTAAATAAAAATGTTGAGAACTTCTTTGCTGAAACTGAACAAGCAGCCTTTAATCCTGCTAACTTAGTTAGAGGTATAGAAACTTCTGATGATCCACTATTACAAGGAAGACTTTTTGCTTATAATGATGCTCATCTTCACAGATTGGGTTCAGCAAATTTTGAAGACCTTCCTATTAATAGACCACTTACAGAGGTTCATAACAACCAAAGAGATGGATTTATGCAATACAAAATCAATAAAACTCCTACAAACTATGGAAATAATTCTCGTTTAGATAATGCTCCAGAAGTTACTCCATGGGAAGATGGTGGTTATGAAACTACTACTCAAAAGGTTGAAGGTGTTAAGACAAGATCAAGAATTCTTTCTTTCAAAGATTTCTATACTCAACCAAAACTTTTCTTAAATTCTTTAACTGAGGTTGAAAAACAACATTGTATGAATGGATTTTCTTTTGAACTTACAAAAGTAAAATCTGTGGATGTAAGACAACAAGTTGTTAATCAACTTGGTAAGGTTGATATGGACTTTGCTCAAAGTGTTGCAGATAATTTAAACCTTAAAGTTAAAGAAGATGAAGGCTCAAAATTCCCTGCAGATGAAGATGGTAATATAGAAAGTCAAGATTTTGAGTATGGAGGAAAATCTGTAGAAGAATCTCCAGCTCTTTCTCAAGAAAAGACTGTGAAAAAACCTGATACTTTGAAACTTGCTGTTTTAATAGCTAGCGATGCTAATAAAACTGAGGTAGGAAAAGTTATTAAAAATCTAGAAGATGAGGGTATCTATATCAACATTATTTCTGGAAAACTTGGTTATCTAGATCTTGATAAAAATAGAGAGATAGTTGAAGCTTTCAATACAGCTGATATGGTTTTATTTGATGCTTTATATCTAGCTGGAATGGATGATTTAGATAAGAAATTTAAAGCAGATGTACAAAAATTCTTGGATGATGCTTTCACTCATTTCAAACCTATTATTGTAGGTTCTGATTCTGAAGATTTTGTTACAAAAACAAGATTAAAAGAGCCTGGACTTTTCAAAGTATCTGATTGTGAACAAAAAGATTTACTAGATGGGATCACTAAGATGCGTTTCTGGGATAGAGATAAAAATAAATAGAATATAATATTTTATTAATGCATTAACTTGTATTGGTATTAATTATTTTATAAAACTATGGTATAAAGGCTCTTCTAATAATTATTAGAAGAGCCTTTATACCTTTTATTTCTATTTGTTTAATATTATTTTATTGTAAATATTAGATTAATTTTACTTAGTAGTATGTTATTATATAAACATTTATAAGTAACTACTTATATATAAAAAAAAGCTATCATCTAATTTAGAGAGGATAGCCTTTTGTATTTTATTAATCTAGTTATTAAGCATCTTTAACAGTAAACTTTTTCACTTGAAATCCTACATCTTCAATAGTTTTTTTAATCTCTTCTACTGAGATTGTACTTTCATTAAAATTTAGCCTTGCTTTACTAGCATTAAACAGTATCTTAATGCTATCAGTATCTACACCGTCTAATCCTTTAAGAGCACTTTCAATTTTTAGATTACATGATGGACATACTAATTGTTCTAGTTGAAAAGCTACTTTTTTCATAATTATATCTCCTTTATTTCTCTGTACTAAATATTTTTTCTTTCTATATCTATTGTATCAATTAGATAGATACTATTCATTGACATAGATCAATTATTACTAT
>JBQDYR010000069.1:0-9114 GCA_052105355.1 Anaerococcus sp. | reverse complement strand
TACTTTATCTAGAAAGTTCACGATTTGAATACTTGCTAAAGAATATAAATGAAAAGACAAATAATGTTATAATCTTTACTATTCTTTTTATAACAGTAATTCCTTTCTTCTTTATCCAAGGAGAGTCTTACTTTACCTATAGATTCTTTATGATAGCTTATACTTTTTTAGTTGGAGCATTGGTACTTTTACTTTATCTTTATGAAAAAAATCTAGTTATAGAAAAATCAAAAAGAACAAAAATTGGATTAGTTGGTGGATTTCTCTATTACTTGGGATCTAGGTCCTACCACATATATCTATGGCAATATGTTGTACAAATATTCTTTGCCTATTCTCTAGCTACAAAAACTACAAACAAATTAGGATTTTTCTTAATAGAAATGCTAGTCCTTTTAATTTTAAGTGAGATAAGTTTTAACTTATCTAATAAAAAAATAAAAACAAGACTTTTTTTACCAATAATGATTTTCTTGATGACCGTTATGGTTTTTGCTTCAAACTTTGTAAAAGATTCAAAGGATCAAGATATGAAAAATCTAGAAAATACAATTGATAAAAACAAAGCTCAAATAGAAGAAGATAACAAGAAAGCCTTGGAAGTAAAAAATAAAACTACAAAAAAAGAAAATAAAAAAGATAAATCAAACAAAAAAAATGATAATCTAGGAGTAAAGGACAAATACGACTTTAACTTTACAGAAGGTGAACTATTCTACCTCAGTCACTTGTCAGTAACTGCTATAGGTGATTCTGTATTAATTAATATAAATTCTTATTTAAGAAAATATATTCCGAATCTCTATCTTGATGGCGAAGTAGGAAGAAATATGACAGACGCACCAAAAGTTTTGAAAAATATAAAAGATCAACAAGGACTAGGACCTATAGTTATCGTTGCTCTAGGCTCAAATGGTAATCTTGAAGCAGATGATTTTGATCAAATTATGGAAATTGCTAAAGATAGTGAAGTACTATTTGTAAATACTTCCCACACCCAACCTTGGCAAGACTACGTCAATAATCAAATATCAAAGTTCTGTGATAAAACAAAAAATGCTTATCTAATTGACTGGTACTCTTATGCAAAAGAAAAGCCAAACTTATTCGCCCAAGACCTCGTTCATCCGAATGTAGAAGGATCCAAGGCCTATGCAAATATAGTAGCTAGGGCACTACTAAATACAAACCACGCTTCTGAAAATAAATAAAAATATAACCGACTTAGTTTCAAAATATAAGTCGGTTTTTTTCTTGTTTACTTATTCTATTTTCCCCATATAAAATTCATCCAAATCTACTTTTTTGTAATAGTAAATACCATCTGAAGATTCTCCTTGATCATTTTCTAAGCTACTCCTACGAAAATAATCAGTTGATATTTTTCCAATATCTTTTATACAATCAAGCTGAGCTTTTCTATTATAGATATTTTTTGTCTTTGAAAGAACACTTATGACAAATGTACTATCACCTACTTTAATAATTGCTGAATCATTTTCAACTCCCCTATCTGGTAGCTCTCCAGATTTATTTATAGCCCAGTCATAATCATTAAGTTTTCCCAAAAGTTTTTCATTTTTTGTAGAAGTTGATGTCATAGCCTTCATTAAATAGTCTGAATTATCAGATTTTATATAGTCTTTATAATAAATTCTTGTAAGAACCATATTTAGATCTCTAGCATTAGTCATATTTTCCTTACCATTTTGTAAAAAATATCTATTAAGACTCGTTTTAGATCCACCCGTTATATCAATTATGGTTTTATTTATTGTATCAAAACCTCCGATATTATCGATAAGTCTATTAGCAGCCATATTATCTGAAAGATTAATCATATCATAAATATCATTGTATACCTTGGAAGTATCCTCTAAAAGTCCTCTTTCAATTTGATCAAAAGTTGAAAGTCCAATAAATAATTTAATTGACGATGCTGCGGGTAAACTCACCTGGTTTGAATCAGATGTAAGATATAAATCTACATACTTATCTCCCTCAAGGCTATTTATTGCAACTTGCCAATCTCCGCCAAGCTCGTTAAATCTCTCTCTTATATCAGATTCTAATTTATTTGTACTTATATTTTCTTGTGCTTGGGAAGTTTTTACTGAAAATAGTGGACTTAGAACTATACAAAGAAGTAAGAACCTTGTAAAAAACTTTCCAATATCTTTAATTATTTTATCTTTCATATTTTCTCCTAATAAAAAATTCTCTTATTCACATAATAACATAAATAAGAGAATTAAATAAGTTTTTAGTCAAGTTCTAAAATTCCTGTATAGAGTTGATAGTAGGTTCCTTTATTCTTCATAAGACTATCATGGTCTCCTCTTTCGATAATCCTACCATCTTCCATTACCATAATTACATCAGAATTTTTTATGGTAGATAATCTATGTGCTATAACTATTGATGTAGAACCCATCATCAAATTATCCATAGCTTCTGTTACCTTTTCTTCTGTAGAAGTATCTATTGAAGATGTTGCCTCATCCAAAATAAGAATTGAAGGCTCATCCACAGCTGCTCTTGCTATAGAAATAAGTTGGTTTTGTCCATCTGATAGGGATGATCCATCTCCATGAATTTTTGTTCCATAGGTTTTTGGCAATCTATTTATAAAGGTATAAGCATTAGAAAGCCTTGCTGCAGCTTCTATTTCCTCATCTGTAGCATCAAGCCTTCCATAACGGATATTTCCATATATGGTATCTGAAAAGAGATTTATGTCTTGTAATACCATACCAAAAGCCTTTCTCAAAGCTGTTTTCTTGATATCTTTAATATTTATTCCATCTACCTTAATCTCTCCAGAATCAATTTCATAAAATCTAGTTATGACATTTGTAATAGTTGTTTTTCCTGCTCCTGTAGATCCAACAAAGGCAATCTTTTGGCCTGGTTCTGCATAAAAACTTATATCTTTTAAAATCTTATTTACTCCATTATAGGAAAAATCAACATTATTAAATTCTAATTTTCCTTCAAGAAGTTGATAAACAGGTTTTCCATCAACTATCTTTTCCCAAGCATAAAGTCCTGTAAGATCTTGAGCTTCTTTTATTTCACCATTTTTACTGATTGTAGCCCTAACAAGGTCTATATATCCGTCATCGCCTTCTTTTTCTATATCCATAACCTCAAAAATCCTATTAGCCCCTGTCATAGCTTGAACTATTGCATTTGCTTGTTGAGAAATTGTTACTATTGGATTTTGTAAGTTCCTAACATAGGTTAAATAAGTTGTTAGAGTTCCTAAAGTCATAATGTTTTTTATAGTAAAGATTGCTGCTAGCATACACATAATTGAGTAAAGAATATTTATAGCATTTTTTAAAAATGGCATAAGTTTACCCATAGCAGTATTAGCTTCAAAGAAGGATACTCTAATATCTTCAGTCTCATCATTAAACTTTTCTATAACAACATCTTCGTGGTTAAAGACTTTTACTACCTTTTGACCTGAAAGAGTTTCTTCTATAAAACCATTCAAGTCTCCAACTTGTTTTTGTGCTGTTGCAAATAATCCTGCACCTTTTTTAATTATTCTTTTTAGTATTAAAAACATTACAACCAAAGAAATTATAGTTAAAAGTGTAAGTCTTACATCTAAGATAAACATCATTAATAAAGTACCCACAAATAAAAGTATAGATTGAATGATATTTGGAATTGTAGATCCTAAAGCTTGGGAGATAACATCAGTATCATTAGTGAATCTTGACATTATTTCACCATTTGTATTTTGATCAAAAAATGCAACTTCTAAATCTTGAACATGTACAAAAAGTTCATTTCTTAGATTTTTTATTGACTTTTCTGCAATTCTTACCATAAGTCTAGAATAAATTGCAGATGATAGAGCAGATATTAGAAATAATATCCCCATCTTTATCAAATCTGACTTAAGTCCACCTACATCGCCTGTCAGAATGTTATTATCTATAACTGGTCTTAATAAACTCATAGCGTACACTTGAGTTAAAGATGATAGAATTACTGCTATTACAACTACTGCCATAGCAAAAGGATATCTAAAGAGATATTTAAGAAGCCTTAAAATTCCCTGTGAAGAACGTGGTATATCTTTTTTACTTGTTAATTTGTAATCCTTCATTATTCATCAGCTCCTTTCTCTTGGATGTCATAGGTTCTCCTATAAACTTCATTCGTAGCATAAAGCTGTTCATGGTTTCCTATTCCTTCTACTCTTCCTTCATTCATTACGATGATCCTATCGCAGTTTTTAAAAGATGAAACTCTTTGGGAAATTATGATTTTAGTCATATCTTTGTGATATTTTTTAAGACCCTCAGTAATTTTAGATTCAGTTTTAGTATCGACAGCAGATGTTGAGTTATCCAAAATGAGTACTTTAGGATTTGTTAATAGAGATCTTGCTATACATATTCTTTGCTTTTGACCTCCAGAAACTCCAACTCCTCCTTGGCCAAGCTCTGACTTGTATCCTCCATCTCTTTCCATAATGAAATCATGGGCAGAAGCTATTTTAGCTGCTTGCTCTATTTCAGCAAGGCTTGCATCAGGATTTCCCCAACGAAGGTTATCTAATATAGTTCCTGAGAATAGCGTATTTTTTTGAAGAACTATATTAACATCATTTCTTAACTCTTCCAAAGAATAATCTTTTATATCTCGTCCACCTATTTTTATAGTTCCACTTGTAATATCATAAAGTCTAGGCATAAGTTGTACTAAGCTTGATTTTGAAGAACCTGTAGGTCCTAAAATCCCCACTGTTTCTCCAGAATCTATATGGATATTAACACCTGATAGAGCAAAGTTCTCTCCTTCATCTCCATATCTAAAGAAGACATTATCAAAATCTATTGATCCATCTTTTACCTTGAGTCCTTCTATAGATTTACTAGTATCCATTTTTGGTTTATGTTCTATGATTTCTGCTACACGAACTACACCAGGAGATGCCATCATCATTTGCATAGCAATCATAGAAATACCTATAAAGGCTCCAAGTAACATCATAGAATATGTTATAAAGCTCATAAGTTCTCCCACTCCCATATATCCTGTCATGATTTCCTTACCGCCAAGATAAATAATACTTAGCAAAGATGCAAACATGAAAAAATTTGCAAGTGGAGTTACAAACGACATGTATCCAGCACCTCTATCAATTACGGTGTACATATTATAGTTTTGTTTATCAAATTTTCTTATTTCAAAATCATTTCTTACAAAGGCCTTTACTACTCTCATATTAGCTAGATTCTCTTGGATAACTTGATTTAAATTATCAAATTCTTTCCTATATTGTCTAAAGGCTGGAATTGCTCTAGTTGTTATAGAGAAAATTAATATAACTAAAAGTGGTAGTAAAACTAAAAATATCAAGGAAAGTTCTTTTGATATTCTTACTACCAGAATTATCGCAGCTAAAGCCATAACAAAAATTTTAACTATAAATCTAGTCCCCATAAAAACTGAAAAGATCATTTGTTGTATATCTGAAGTTAATCTTGTAATTAAGGAAGGTGATCCGTATTTTTCCAAATCTCTAAATCCATAATCTTGGATTTTTTCAAAACCTGTTTTTCTAATATTGGCACCAAAACCTGACGAGGTCGCAGATGCATACTTAGTAGCAGTTGCTCCTGCATACATACATAATAGTGAAACTGCAATCATTAAAATACTTAACCATATAGTTAAACTTAGGTTTTTATCTTTAATTGCCTTATCAATTATAATTGCCATAATGGTTGGAACACTAAGTTCCAAAAGAGTCTCTACTGTTGTAAAAAACATAGACTTATAGGCATCTTTTTTGTATTGACCAACAGCTGGAATTAGATATTTAAAATTTTTTATAAAATCTTTTAAACTATCCATTTTACCTCCTTGTCTTTTCTTCAATCAATCTAGTAAGTTCTTTTACGTCTTTTTTCATACTTATAATTTTTTCTTCTCCCATTTCATCATATATCTCCTTATGCAAGTCCATAAGTGGCTTTAAAGATTCTTCTGCATAAATCTGACCTTTTTTTGTAAGATTAAGTGTTTTTCTTCTCTTATCATTTTTGCAAAATTTAGACTCTATAGAACCTTCTTTTTCTAATTTACATATGGTATAGGATACAGTTTGCTTGGGAACTTTTAATATATCAACAATTTTAGCCTGATCAACCCCTTGGTGAAATTTTATAAATGTTAAAATTGCAGCCTCTAGGTTATTTTGGGCTTGGAAAGAGTGAAAATCTCTAAGAAGACCAAAGATTTTTTTCATGGAAGTTAAAAGTTCAAAAACTTCCAAAGATTTCTTATTATTTTCCATAATTTTCCTTTCTTGAACTATATTATTATAGTCCAATTTTGGACTTTGTCAATTTATAAGTCAATGTCATTAGAATAATAATTAGTATAAAGATATATTAAGTGTATAATATATTAGTTAAAGGAGATACATGAATGATAGATTACTTAAACCTACAAGATGTAGATAAAAATTTAATAAAACTAGTAGAAGACTTTAGAAAAGAAAATGCAATAAACGATGATAGAATAGAGAAACCAGAATTTGCCTATTATGGAAAAGAAGTTTTAGAACAAGCAATATCAGCAATACTTGCTGGAAAAAATATCCTACTTACAGGAGCTAAAGCTACTGGAAAAAACGTACTTGCTTCTAACCTTTCCTATATTTTTGGTAGACCTTCTTGGAATATTTCTTTCCACGTTAATACAGACTACAACTCTCTTATTGGTGCAGATACATTTAAAGATGGAGAAGTTGTTTTTAGAAAAGGACCTATCTATCAAGCAGCTATAAATGGTGGGTTTGCTGTATTAGATGAGGTAAATATGGCAAAAAATGAAGCCATTTCAGTACTTCACGCAACTCTTGACCATAGAAGAATTATAGATATACCAGGCTATGAGAAGATTAAACTTAATAAAAATACCAGGTTTATAGCTACAATGAATTATGGTTATATAGGTACTAGAGAATTAAACGAAGCTTTAGCTTCAAGGTTTTTAATTATAAATATGCCAAATATAACTTCAGAAAACTTGGATAAACTTCTTACTGATAAGTTCCCAAAATTAAAGAAAAAATATAAGATAGCCTTTATAAAAATGTTTGATTCTTTACAAAAAAAATCTGAAAATTCAGAAATATCTACTAAGTCTGTTGATCTAAGGGGACTCATTTCTGCTATAGAAACCATGCAAATAGGATTAAATCCATATGATGCCATTCAAATGGCTATAATCAATAAATCTTTTGATGAGTTTGAAAGAGAAATTGTTACAGATACAGTTAAAAGTAAAATTCCTCAAAAAATAAATGAGAGCATCTTCAATGACTGAATCTTTCGAAAAAATTAGAGCCCTAAATGTAATTTGGGACTTTGCTGATGACTATAAACTTAAACCAAATAATTTTTATTCCATGAATGAAAATTATAAAAATATTATTGAAGGTTATATTTTTAAGATATTTGATTTAGATCTAATAGAATCATATTTTAAACTTTTAAAAAAATCTAACCCTTTTTACAAAGAATTTAGGATGATCACTCTTTTGGTAATGGAAAACATTGCCTACTTAGATTTAAGAAAAAAAAATCTTGTTATAGAAGATCTAAGAAGAAAATATGCAAGAAGTAAAGATAAATTTTATGCCTATAAAAAAGCAACTGAAAATGTCGCAGAACAAATTGATAAGGCATACTATGGAAAAATTTTAAAAAAACCTATAACAGAAAACTCTTTAGTAAGAGTTTTTAAATGATATAGATGAAATTTTTAACAAATATTTTGTTTTCGAGAGGTTTAGGGATGATGACTCCCTTTTTAAAGAAATGCTAAAAGATGGAGAGCCCAAAGATTTTGGAGAAAAAGAAAATAAAGGCCCATCAGAATATACAGAAAAACCTATGGAAGATCTTTTCCAAGCTCAATCAGCTGAGTTTACTAGTAATATTTATTTTGAAGAAAAGCAAAATGATATGAATAAGAACAAACTCTTTTTTGCTAATGATAATGGAGAATATAAGCAAACTAATGACTTTATAGAAGATTTTTATGGAAAATCCATCATAAGCGAGCATAGACAAAAGTCCTTAGAAGAAAAACTTGCCCAGGGAATACACAAATCTAAAAAACTTTATTTTACTAAGGGTGAATATACTGATAGTCCCAATGCCAAGTATAATGAAAAAACCCGTAAAAAACAAAAAGAAAAAAATAAAATTTATATAGAAAATAACCTTGCTATAAATAACAGAGCTGTTAATGATTTAAAAAGAACAATAAAAAATTCTATAGCAAATTATGAGGACGAAGAGTTAAATCAAAAAAATTATGGTATCATAAATTCAGCTAAAGTATGGAGAGCACCTATAGTAAATGACTATAATGTTTTTGAAAAAATTGAACTTGATAAAAAAGCCAAATTTAAGGTAGACCTTCTGATAGATGGATCAGCAAGTCAAATAAAAAGACAATCAATTGTTGCAAACCAAGCCTATATCATAGCCAAGGCTATGGATGAGGTTGATATTCCTATAAGGGTAATGTCTTTTTCAACTTTAAGAGACCATACTATCTTTAACCTATACAGAGACTATGATGAAAAACATATGAATAAAAATATTTATAACTTCTTTGCTTCTGGTTCTAATCGTGATGGTCTTGCTTTTAAAACCTTACACCATATTTTAGATAAAGAGAAAAATGAAGACATAAGAAGAATTCTTATAGTCTTATCAGATGGAAAACCACATGATGAAAAACAAAACATTAATACCAAGACTATTAATCTAAAAGACCAATATATAGAAAAAACTGCTGTAGATGATACAGCAAAAGAAATAAGAAATTTAAAAAAAGATGGAATTTCAGTTCTTGGAGTTTTTACAGGAGCAGATGAAGACGTAGAAAATGCCAAGTTGATTTATAATAATGATTTTTGTAGAATAACAAACTTGGAAAACTTCTCAAAAATAGTATCTATATTTATGAAAAATCAAATACTTCAATAATAAAAAGGTGCAATGATAAATAATAAGGTGACCCCAAAAAGTTGGACTTTATACCAGAGACATTTAGAAATATTTG
>JBQDYR010000068.1:0-9298 GCA_052105355.1 Anaerococcus sp. | reverse complement strand
CCTTTCCAGGACTTTTCAAAGGTGCTTTAGATGTTCATTCTAAAAAAATATCTGAGTCAATGAAAATAGCAGCAGCAAGTGGAATAGCTTCACTAATTAGCGATGAAGAATTAAATGAAGATTATGTTATACCATCACCATTTGATGAGAGGGTTGCAGAAATAGTAGCAAAAGCAGTATCAGAACAAGCAATAAAAGAAGGACTAACAAGAGACTAAAATAGATATCTGAAAAAATTATATAAAGTTTTTAATCACCCCTGAAAATGGGGTGTTTTTTTCTATTTATAGACTTTAAATTAATAATAGATTGAACTGTAAAAAACTAATACTCATTTGTATCTTAGTGGTATTATATAATTAATAAGTTTATAAAGAAGATTAGTATAAGTAAAAAATTTAATTCTTAAAAAAAGGAGGAGAAGATGAAAATAAAGGGTGTATTTGTTGGTGTTTTGGCTCTAATTTCTTTAAATGGATGTTCGAGTATAAATAATACTACAAGCGATGTTGAGAATGATATGATTTCTGAAAGTAATACTATGGTGGAAGAAAATAATAATAAAAGGGATCCTTCAGAACTAAAATCAGCAATAAGAGGGGATGAATTTGACTTTGATACAATCAAAGGTGATGTTCCAGATAAGAACTTTAAAACAGGTCCTTTCACAATAAATGTATATGATATACGGCTTGGTTATTTAATGCCAAAATCAAAAGATTTTTTAAAACATTTAAATGATAAGAAAGAAAAACAAGCCATAATGCTAACTTTAAATATAGAATATTCAGAAGATAAGAAAGCTTTTTTAGACTTTGATAAAATAACAATAAAAACAGATACTGGAGAAGAGTTAAAACCGGATTTATTTTTATCAGAGTTTAGAGGAGAATATACAGAAAAAGGTGGAAACGTTGGAGATTTTTTATATTATCCAAAGGATGATATTAGGGAAATTAATGAATTAAAAGTTCATATTGAAAATCCTCAAGATGAAAATGATAAGAAAATAGGTGATAGTCTTGATATTATAATTAAATTTAATGATGATGGAGATATAGAGTCTATTAGCCAGTAAATAGTTTATTTAAAAATATCTTTCGTTCAAAAATCTTAAATTTTATTTAGGTGCATACCTTTAGGATTGCCCTTATTTCTTTAAAGTAATGTAAAATAGGACAAACCTAAAGGCATGTCCTAGCTTATATAATAATTTCTTTTTATTTAATATATTTATCCCTAAATTCTGATGGAGTAAGGCCTATAATATTTTTGAAGTTTCTTAGGAAGGTTTTTGTTGAATTGTAACCAACCATTGCAGCTATATCTCCTATTTGTAGGTCTGTTTCTGTTAAAAGATCACAAGACTTATAAATTCTTATTTGATTTAGGAAGTTTTTGAAGTTTTTTTCTACATAGTAGGTCAAAAGATCATTTATATCTTGTGTATGAACTCCAAACATATTGGCAATTGTAGTTACATCAATATCTTCATCGTAGTTATCATACATATAATCAATAATTTTTAATGCCTTATAATCAAGTTTTATGTCTACTACTGAATCTTCTGTAAGCAATGAATCTTTAAATTCTTTTATTCCTATTTTATATTTTTCTTGAAATTTTTTAGATAACATACTTGGATCTGAATAATTTAGAATATAAGCTATATCTTTTGCTGTGAGGTTCGTATTTGTAAATAAAAATCTTGCCTTGAATAATTTCATTTCTTGCAATAAGTCATAAAAACCTAAACCAGTTAAGTTAGTAATATATCTTGATATTGAACTTTCACTCATAAAAAATACTTTAGATAAAACTTTTAGTGTAATGTCTTTTGAGCAGTTTAAAAACATATACATAAAAATCATATCTGGTGATAGGTTATGCAATCCTTCTGTTTCACCATCTGTGTTTCTTAAATAAAGAGCCAAAAGTTCTGTTAGTAGGGAAACACCATATATCTTGGTATAGGTTCTTGGTTCATGATAGGAGGCAAAGGAATATATACCGAATTCTTCTTTGATATTTTCAAAAATTTGCTTAATTTTTTTTAGATCTGATGAAGGAGGAGAAATTGTATTATTGTTATAAAGGGTATTCATAATTATGATATTCTTATTGTCAAGATTAAAGTCCTTTTTCATGTATATATTTACTAAATTAAAATTATAGACTAAAAGATAGTAGATAAGCTCTTCTTCTACTTCTATTATTTCTGATATTTGCCAAGGAGCTATCTGGATAACAGTGTCAGGCTCGAGATTATATATCTTGTTATTTATATTAATTTTACCCTTACCTTCTAGAATATATAGAAATCTAGAATATTTGTGTAGCAAGGGTTCTGTAGGGGATAAATTATTTTGAACATCAAAAACAAAGACATAGTTATTGTCTATGAATTCTTGAAATTGTTCTTGTATTTTGATTTTTTTCATTTTTCACCCTCCTAAAATGACATGTCTAATAGTATTTTAAAACATAAAAATTATTCTATTTATTTTGTATAAACTTATGATAAAGGTCTGTATACTAGTTATCTATATTGAAAATAGCAACGGTTTCTAATAATAATATTATAGCATATAAAATTGAACGATTAGTAATATGACAAGTATCTTCGAAATATGAGATAATAATTAAAAGTTTGTGAAATCATTTACACAAAATAAAATGGTATAATATATAAAAGTATTTACTAAAAATAAAAGAAACCTATAATTTAGTATGGATAAATTAAAGAAAGGAAAATATTTTTTATGAAGAAAGAGAATGCCTTAAACGTTTATTCTGAAATAGGCAAGCTTAAGACTGTATTGTTACACAGACCAGGTAAGGAGATCGAAAATTTAACTCCAGATTCTTTGGATAGGTTACTTTTTGATGATATTCCTTACCTTGAGATAGCTATAGAAGAGCATGATGCTTTTGCCCGAATTTTAGAAGATAATGGTGTTGAAGTTCTTTATCTGGAAGAGCTTGTAGCTGAAGCTCTTACAAATGATAAGATAAAAAATGAATTTGTTGACGAGTTTATTGAAGAGGCAGAAATTGATAGTGATACTAAAAAAAGTCTTGTAAAAGAATTGTTAATGAATATAGACAATGACTTAGATATGGTTTTGAAAATGATGGAAGGTATAAAGAAAAGAGAACTCCCTGAATATAAAAAGACAAGTTTAACGGATCTTGTAGATTCAGAAAATCCGTTTATAGTTGATGCTATGCCTAACTTATACTTTACAAGAGATCCTGCTGCTTTTGTAGGTCATGGAGCTTGCTTAAATAAAATGAGAAATCTTACAAGACAAAGAGAAACTATTTTTGCAAAATATATCCTAAAATACCATCCAAGATTTAAAGATGCAGATCTTCCAGTGTGGTATGACAGAGAAAATCCTACCTCTATAGAGGGTGGAGATGTACTTGTACTTTCAGATAGTGTATTGGCTGTGGGTATTTCTGAAAGAACAGATGCAGGTTCCATAGAAATATTAGCTAAGAGAATTTTTGAGAAACATGAAACATTCAAAAAAATTTTAGCTCTAAAAATTCCAAATAAGAGAGCTTTCATGCATTTGGATACTGTATTTACTATGGTTGACTATGATAAGTTTACTATACATCCAGAAATAGAAGGCCCATTGACAGTTTTTTCATTAACCAAGGGAAAAGAAAGTAAGATTCATATCCAACAAGAAACTAAAGAATTAAACGATGTTTTGGCAGATGCTTTGGGATTAGAAGAAGTAACATTGATTCGTTGTGGAGGGGATGACCCTATAGCTGGAGCCAGAGAACAATGGAATGACGGTGCGAATACTTTAGCTATAGCTCCAGGAGAAGTAATAGTATACTCTAGAAATAATGTTACAAATAAGCTTTTGGAGGATCATGGAGTTAAACTTCATATAATGCCATCTAGTGAGTTATCTAGAGGAAGAGGTGGCCCAAGATGTATGTCTATGCCACTATGGAGAGAAGATGTTTAATTTATAAAATAATAAGACATAAACTATATTTAAAGAAGGGTAATAAATTTATCCTTCTTTTTGGAATATGTAGAGAAAAATTTATAATTTCTTAATATAAGATCCAAAATATTATTATTAATTAAAGTTAAAGTTTTGAATTTATAAAATAATGTTTTCCAAATGGAAAATCATTATAAACTTTTAATCAAATAAAATATCCTAAATAGTATCTATTAATCAACATCATAAAATAAAAAACACTAATCAAAAAGGTAATTTAGAAGATTTTTAAAATTATGAAATCATTTACTTTAATTTCCGCATATTTTGTCTGATTAAAATTCATATATTTGATATACTAAATATAGGTAAAAAACTATTAAAAATAAAGGAGTTAAATTATGGCACAAAATCTTAGAGGTAAAAATTTTTTAAAATTAATTGACTTTAGTACAGAAGAAATTCGTTATTTAATCGAATTATCTAAAGACTTCAAAGCAATGAAAAGATCAGGTGTTCCACATAAATATTTAGAAGGAAAGAACATAGCTTTACTTTTTGAAAAAACTTCTACACGAACAAGATGTTCATTTGAGGTTGCAGGCTCTGACTTAGGAATGGGAGTTACTTACTTAGATCCAGCAGGATCTCAAATGGGTCACAAAGAATCTATTGCTGATACTGCAAGAGTACTTGGAAGAATGTTTGATGGTATTGAATACCGTGGATTCTCACAAGAAATAGTTGAAGAATTAGGTGAATATGCGGGTGTTCCAGTATGGAATGGTCTTACAGACGAATGGCATCCAACTCAAATGTTAGCTGATATGCTTACTATTGAAGAGCACTTCGGACATTTAAAAGGACTCAAATTCGTATACATGGGAGATGCTCGTAACAACGTTGCTAACTCACTTATGATTGCTTGTGCAAAACTTGGAGTTAACTTTGTAGCTTGCGCTCCAGAAGAATTATTCCCAGAAGAACATTTAGTTGAAATGGCTAAGGAATTAGCAGCTGAAAATCATTGCACAGTTACTTTAACATCTGATGTTAACGAAGGTACAAAAGATGCAGATGCTCTTTACACAGATATTTGGGTATCAATGGGAGAACCTGCAGAAATATGGGAAAAGAGAATATCTCTACTTAAAGATTACCAAGTTAACAAAAAAGTTATGGAAAATGCTAATCAAGAAGCGATCTTCTTACATTGCTTACCATCATTCCATGATACAAAAACAAAAGTCGGTGAAGAAATTCATCAAAAATTCGGCTTAGAAGAAATGGAAGTTACAGACGAAGTATTTGAATCTAAACAATCACTTGTATTTGACCAAGCTGAAAATAGAATGCATACAATTAAAGCGATAATGTATGCTACACTTTGCTAGTCTAAATAAAAATTAAAAAAGTATTAAAGGGGCTGTTGAAAAATTTATCAATTATTACAACAACCCCTTAGTATTAATAAATAAAAAAAGGAAAAAATATGGAATTTATACTTAATAAAATCGCTGGTTTTACACAAGCTTTTTGGGGATGGCCGATTCTTATAGTACTAATTGGTGGTGGTCTACTAATTTGTATTAGAACAGGATTTGTTCAATTAAGATATTTGCCTTTTATCTTAAAACAAACCTTTGGCAAGATGTTTTCATCCGATGTTGGAGGAGAAGGTTCTGTAAGTCCCTTCCAAGCTGCAACAGCAGCACTTGCTTCATCTATTGGAGCTGCAAACATAGTTGTAGCACCATCTATAATCTTTACAGCAGGTCCTGGAGCGATATTCTGGATGTGGATTGCGGCAATTATTGGTCAAGCAACTAAATTTAGTGAAATTGTACTAGGTATCAAATATCGTGAGAAAAATGAAGAGGGCGAATTTGTTGGTGGACCATCATATACATTTAAAAATGGTATAGGTGGAACTCTAGGTAAGGTAATGGGATTTCTTGTTTCATTCTTCTTTATGCTAGAAATTCTACCTTCTATTACAATGCAAACGATCTCGGCTGCAAGACCGCTTGAAAACCTTGGTATATCAAAAGTAGTAGCAGCGATTATGATTGCTGTATTGGTTGTTTTAGTAGTTTATGGTGGAATTAAAAGAATCGCACAAGTAACAGAAAAAGTTGTACCTATTATGGCTGCTGTATATATACTTGCTGGTTTAGTTGTAATCTTTATACACATTGATAAGGTTCCGGAAGCATTCGGTATGATAATTGGTGGAGCATTTAACCCTAAAGCTGTAGTTGGTGGAGCTACAGGTGCTGGTATATCTGCACTTATTAAAGCTGGTGCTGCTAGAGGGTGCTACTCTAACGAATCTGGTATGGGTTCTGCTGCATATGCACACTCAACAGCAGTTACTGACCACCCATGTAGACAAGGTATGTGGGGGATCTTCGAGGTTATCGCTGATACTATTATAGTATGTACAATTTCTTCATTAGTAGTTTTAGTTACAGGTTTATACAAAAAGCCTGAAATGGAAGCTATAGGTGTTGAAAGAGCATTTAACTCTGTATTTGGTCAAATTGGAACAGCAATTATTGCTATTAGTTTATTCTTATTCGTACTATCAACAATTATTGTTATAGTATTCTATGCAGAAAAACAAGGTGAATATCTATTTGGTACAACAGTAGGTAAAATTGTTAGATTTATCGCATGTGGAATGATAGTTTTAGGTGGATTTGTATCATTTGAAAATGCAGGAATATTCTTAGATGCAACACTTGGGCTTGTAGTATTTACAAACATGGTTGGTATGATCATGCTAAGTGGAGATCTAAAAGAATTAGTTCACGAGTTCTTCAAAGATCCAAAATATTATCCTGGTGCGAAAAAATAATCTTAAAAAATACCTAAATCTTAACAGAAAGGTAATTGAAATAATTGGAAATTAAAAATAAATATAAAAAAGAAATTGGTCTAGAAGCTCCAATTTTCATAATAATATTTTTAGGAATTTTTATTTATATAGGAAGTATCATGGGTGGCACCAACATGATAAAGACAATGATGTCTACAGCCTTTGATCTTCTAATAAATGTTTGTTTCTACCTAATGGCTGTATCAGTCTTGGCAGGAGGTATTTCCTCAATTTTTTCTGAATTTGGAGTTATAGCATTAGTTAATAAAGGATTATCTATTTTTATGAAACCAATTTATGACTTGCCTGGAGCTAGTTCTCTGGGCATGTTAAATTGTTTTATGTCTGATAACCCTGCGATTTTAACGCTTGCTAGTGATGATAATTTTAGAAAATATTTCAAAAAATATCAAATGCCAGCTCTTACTAACTTGGCAACCGCATTCGGTATGGGACTTATAATTGTAACAAGTATGATGAGTTTACCAGTAGAGGGTGCTGTAAAAGGAGCTTCTATAGGTTTTTTAGGTGCTGTAGTAGGCTCTATAATTTCTGTAAGACTTATGTTAACAAAGACAAAAAAATATTATGGAACTGAAGAAATGGAAGAATGTTCTGTAATTACAGATGTTCCTGAAGGTCATAGAGCAATAAGAGAAGGTTCTATTGGATCGAGATTTATCCAATCTTTGCTCGATGGAGGTAAAGTTGGGGTAGACATGGGTCTTGCGATAATACCAGGCGTATGTTTGATATGTACTATTGTACTTTTACTTACAAATGGAGTAGGCGAAAGTGGAGTCTATGATGGTTCAGCTAATCAAGGAATAGCTGTTTTACCTTTAATTGGGGAGAAATTAAATTTTATACTTAAACCATTGTTTGGTTTTTCTACAAATAAAGGTATAGCTGTACCGATCACTGCGCTTGGATCTAGTGGAGCAGCTATAGGTATGGTTACAGAAATGGCAAACAGCAATAGTATTAATGGAAATGACATAGCGGTATTTACATCTATTTGTATGTGCTGGAGTGGGTATTTATCTACTCATATTGCTATGATGGATGCTCTTAACAGAAAAGAAATGACAGGGTATGCAATCATGTTTCATACTATTGGTGGACTTGGAGCAGGAGTTGCTTCTCATTTTATTTGGGGGTTATTAGCTTAATGGATATTACAAAATACTCACAATCATCTGTTGATATAATTAAGTCAGCAAATAAAATTGCAATAAGAAAAAATAACTCTGAAGTAACAGATTTGCATCTTTTTTATTCTATTTTATTAAATCCTAGTCAAAATATAAAATTATATTTAAAAGACTCAGATATTAATTTACAAATATTAAAGGAAGATGTAGAAAAAGCTATAGATAAACTTAAGAGTTTAAAGGGTGTTTCCAATTTATATGTGAGTAGATCTTACCAAAAGGTTTTGTTAATATCTGAAGAGATTTCCAGAAACTTATTTGAAGATGCAATTTATATTGAACATATATTCTTGGCATTGCTTAAGGATATGGACACTCAAAGTTCAAAACTTGCTATGCTTTATGAGATAGATTATGAAAGTTTTATGCAATTTCTTTCTCGAAAATTTAATGAAGCCTTTATAGAAGGCGTAGCTCAAGAAACTTTGTCAAATCTTGAAAAATATGGAAGAAATCTAACCAAAGAAGCTATAGAAGAAAAAATGGATCCTGTAATTGGCAGAGAAGAAGAAATTCGTTCTGCCATTAGAGTATTATCACGAAGAATAAAAAACAATCCAGTTCTTATTGGAGAAGCAGGAGTTGGTAAAACAGCAATAGTTGAAGGTCTTGTACAAAGGATAGTAAAGGGCGATGTTCCTGATAACCTAAAGGGAAAGATTGTTCTTTCACTTGATATGGCTTCTCTTGTAGCAGGAACTAAATATAGGGGAGATTTTGAAGATAGGCTAAAAAATATTCTTCAGACTATAAAAGAATCTGAAGGAAAGATAATATTATTTATTGATGAAATTCATAATATAATAGGTGCGGGCAATACATCCGGTACCATGGATACAGCAAATATACTAAAGCCAATGCTTGCTCGTGGAGAAATTTTAACAATTGGAGCTACTACAATTGAAGAGTATAAAAAATACATTGAAAAAGATGCCGCACTAGATAGAAGATTTCAAAAAATTTTAATCGAAGAACCTAGCATAGAAACCTCAATATCAATACTTAGGGGTATAAATGGTAAGTATGAAAAGCATCATATGATAAAAATATCTGATACTGCTTTGGTAGATGCAGTTAGGTTATCAAAAAGATTCTTATCCTATAGAAAACTTCCCGATGTAGCCATAGATGTTATAGATGAAGCTGCTGCTTTAGCTAGAATGACAAGAGATCAAATGCCAATAGATATTGATAACTTGCATCGTTCTTTGGTACAACTAGAAATG
>JBQDYR010000067.1:0-9494 GCA_052105355.1 Anaerococcus sp. | reverse complement strand
CGATGGGATTAATTGGGTAAAGATTGGTGATGCTCCAGCTCAAGGAAATTACATTACTAAAACAAGTGAAAAAATCAAACCATCTGGACTTTCTAAGACACGACAAGTCGAACCGGGAGATTTGATTTTATCAAATTCAATGAACTTTGGAAAACCTTATATTATGGCTATAAATGGCTGTATTCACGATGGTTGGCTACTCATTAGGAATACACAGAATATGTTTGATTTGAAGTTCCTGTGCTACCTTCTTGGAACAGGACAAATGTTAATGCAATACCGAGCTTCGGCAGCAGGAAGCACTGTCAATAATCTCAATAAGGATTTGGTGGGCAATACAACAGTCAAGTTTCCATCACTGCCTGAACAGGTGCAGTTAGGTAGTTACTTTTCAACCCTTGATAACCTTATCACCCTTCATCAGCGTAAGTGTGAAAAACTTAAAGAAATAAAAAAATCAATGTTAGAAAAAATGTTTGTATAATAAAATTATGATAATTTTAAAACGAAAGGAGAAAGTATATGGCCTTTGATAGGGAGTCAGATTTTGAAGAAGCTCTTATAAGTGCCTTAAAGAAAAAAGGTTGGGAAGATAAAGTTTTAAAATATCCTACAGAAGAAGAGTTAGTAAACAACTGGGCTAGTATTTTGTTTGAAAATAATAGAAGTATCGATAGGTTAAATGATCAACCCTTAACTTCTACTGAAATGGATCAGATATTAGAACAAGTTATAGCCCTAAGAACTCCTAACAAGTTAAATGGTTTTATAAATGGTAAGACAGTTTCTATAACTAGGGATAACCCTAATGACTCTCTACACTTGGGCAAGGAAGTTAGCCTTAAAATCTATGATAGACTAGAAATAGCAGCAGGTCAGAGCCGTTATCAAATAGCCCAACAACCTGTTTATAAGAGAAAAAATCCTATCTTAAATAACAGACGTGGAGATTTTATGCTTTTGATAAACGGTATGCCTGTCATCCATGTTGAGTTAAAAAAGAGTGGTATACCAGTAAGTCAAGCCTACAATCAGATAGAAAAATATTCTTATGAAGGTCTTTTTACTGGTATTTATTCCTTAGTACAGATATTTGTTGCTATGAATCCAGAAGAGTGTGTCTACTTTGCAAATCCAGGCCCTGATGGAAACTTTAATAAAAATTTCTATTTCCATTGGGCAGATTTTAATAATGAACCTATTAATAATTGGAAGGATATAGCAGCAAGACTATTATCCATTCCTATGGCTCATCAACTTGTAGGATTTTATACAGTTGCAGATGATGCTGATGGTGTATTAAAGGTTATGAGAAGCTACCAATACTATGCAGCAAATGCCATTTCTGATAAGGTATCAAAAATAGATTGGGAGGAAAATAATCAGCTTGGAGGATACATCTGGCACACTACCGGTAGTGGTAAAACTATGACTAGTTTTAAATCTGCTCAGCTTATTTCTAAGTCCAAAGATGCAGACAAGGTTATCTTTCTTATGGATAGGGTAGAACTTGGAACTCAATCTTTAGAAAATTATGAGGGTTTTAAAGATGATGATGAAGATGTTTTATCTACAGAAAATACCCGAGATCTTATTAGTAAACTAAAAGATACAGAATCCAAAGGAGATCTAATAGTAACTTCCATCCAAAAGATGAGCCGTATAAAACTTGATGAATATGAATTAAATTCTTCTGATATAGAAAAGATTAATGAGAATAGGCTTGTCTTTATAGTAGATGAAGCACACAGAAGTACCTTTGGAGAAATGCTTATAAATATAAAAACAACTTTTCCAAATGCAGTATTTTTTGGATTTACTGGCACTCCTATCTATGATAAAAACAAGAAAAAAGATTCTACAACCTCAACTATTTTTGGAAATGAGCTACACAGATACACCATAGCTGATGGAATTAGGGATGGAAATGTCTTGGGTTTTGATCCTTACAAGTGCTCTACCTATAAGGATAGTGATTTAAGAAGGGTAGTAGCTCTAGAGAAAGCTAAAGCTTCTAGTGAAGAAGAAGTCTACGAGGACGATAAGAAAAAGAATATATTTTTAAAATATATGAACGATATTCCAATGGCAGGAAGTGAAGATGCATCTGGTATATATCACAGTGGAATAGAAGATTATGTAAGTCAGATGCAATATGATAGGGATGAGCATAGGAAGATGGTTGTTAAGGATATCCTTGATAACTGGTTAACCCTAAGTCAAAATGGTAAATTCCATGCTATTTTTGCTACAAATTCTATAACAGAGGCCATAAAATATTATAGACTTATAAAAAAAGAAAAACCTGATTTTAAAATTACGGCCTTGTTTGATTCCAATATTGATAACAATGGATCAGAAGGAAAAAATTCATCCTTTTTTAAGGAAGATGGACTTGTAGAGATAATAAAAGATTATAACGACCGTTATGGTATGGACTTTAGTTTAAGCACTCACGGAAAATTTAAAAAAGATATCTCACAAAGACTTGCTCACAAGGAAGTTTATAAAAGAATAGAAAATGATAGGGATAAGCAACTAGATCTTCTAATAGTTGTAGACCAGATGCTAACAGGATTTGACTCTAAGTGGGTAAATACCTTATACCTTGATAAAATCTTAAAATACGAAAATATAATCCAAGCTTTCTCAAGAACAAACAGGCTTTTTGGACCAGATAAACCTTTCGGTGTTATTAGATATTACAGAAAAACCAATACTATGGAGAAAAACATAGAAGAAGCTGTAAAATACTACTCTGGAGATAGAGAAGTGGATCTTTTTGTAGAAAGACTTCCCTATAATATAAAGAAGATTAATGAGGTTTTTGATGATATAGAATATATTTTTAAAAGATCAGGAGTTAAAAACTTTGAAAACCTACCAGAAGATAATTCTGTAAAAGCAAAGTTTGCTAAGCTTTTCAAAGACTTTAATATATATCTTGAAGCAGCCAAAGTTCAAGGTTTTAAATGGGATCAAAAGACCTATGTCTTTGAAGATGAGGAGGTTTCTGTACGTATAGATGAAGAGGTGTACAATACTCTGCTACAACGTTATAAGGAACTTTCACAAGAACCCCCAATAGGAGGTTATCCACCAACTGAAGATATTGCCTATGATATAGATACTTATCTTACAGAAATAGATACAGGAAAAATTGATACAAACTATATGGATTCGAGATTTCAAAAGTATCTTAAAAACCTAAATCAAGAAAATATATCCAAAGAAGAGCTTCAAAATACCTTGGATGAACTTCATAAGTCTTTTGCTAGCCTAAGTCAAGAAGAACAAAAATTTGCCAATATATTCCTACATGATGTAGAGTCTGGAGATGCAGTACTTGTAGAAGGAAAATCTTTCAGAGAATATGTAATAGAATATTTAGTAAAACACAAAAACAAACAAGTTAAAGATATTCATGATTGTTTGGGTGTAGATACAGAAAAACTAGAAAATTTATTAAATTCTGATGTAAACGAAAAAAATATCAATGAATTTGGAAGATTTGATGAACTAGAAAGTACCATAGATAAGAAACTTGCAAAAGATTATCTGGAAAAGAAAAATGGTAAAAAAATGCCACCATTTAAAGTAACCAGAGATGCATCCAAAATGCTTAGAGATTTTGTCCTTTCTGGTGGTTTTGATATTTTAGAAGAAAATTCTTCTGTTTATGAAACAGAAAATGAAAAAATAAGTTATGATAACCTAGATAATCTGGGCTTAGTAGCAGAAGATGATAATTTGGGTGCATATGAGTAAAAAAAGTAGTCAGTTAATGAAACTGGCTCTTTTTTCATCTATTATTATAAATAAAATAGGTATTAATCTTAAGTTTTTCTAATTTAGGGTATTATTTACCTAAAGCTAAACATTAGTAAATTTAAGGAGCTTATATGTATATTTTTAGAAAATTATTTAGTCCTGAAATATTCCAGGGTAAGTATAAATCAAAAAACTATTTTGAAGGATGGTACTACAAACTAGTTAGCCAAGATGAAGAAAATTCCATAGCTTTAATCCCAGGAATATCTTACGATAAAAATGGCAAGGGAAATGCTTTTATCCAAGTGATAGATAGTATGAATTATCAAACTAAGTATTTCAAATATGATGTTTCGGATTTTATATTTTCTGAAAAAGAACTTAAGGTTAGGATAAAGGATAATGTATTTACACAAGATGGTATGGAAATTCATATTTCAGATGAGTCTTTTAATATTTCTGGTAAGCTTAAATTTTATGATATAGATAAATTCCCAAAAAAAATAACCAGACCAGGAATAATGGGACCTTTCTCCTTTGTTCCTTTTATGGAATGTTATCATGGAGTAGTAAATATTGATCAAAAAATTAAAGGTCAACTAAAAATAAATGATAGACTAATAGACTTTGACCAAGGGTATGGATATATAGAAAAGGATTGGGGAAGGTCATTTCCTAAATGGTGGATTTGGTTGCAATCAAATAATTTTAAAGAAGAAAATATTTCACTAATGTTTTCTGTAGCCAGAATTCCTTGGATAGGTAGATATTTTACAGGATTTTTATCATTTTTAAAGATCAAAGATAAAATGTATCTATTTTCTACCTATACAGGTGCCAAGATTGAGAAATTAGACTACGATCAAGGAAATATCAATATAGTTATAAGAGATAGAAAATACATCTTAACTATAAGTGGAGAATATAATAAAAGTGGTGTATTAAAAGCACCTAAAAATGGTTTAATGGAAAGAAAAATTTCAGAAAGTATTTCTTCAGAAGTAAAGGTAGTCTTAAAAGAGAAGCATGGAAGGGTTATATTTGAAGATTTTGGTAAAAGAGCCGGTCTAGAGGTGGTAGGCAAACACTTAATTTAAAAGGCAAAGTTAAAAAATACTTTAAATTTTAAATTTTAGACTATTTTTAGTTAATTTTTTGATGATTTATAGTTGCAAAATAAAAATCTTGGGTAATAATATATAGGTTTGTTAAAATATCTCTAAACTTGAGATGTAATTTAAAACTCTACGACTATTACCTATTAGTGATTAGTTTTAAAAAGAATCTTAAATAAGATTTCTTTTAAAAAAATAATAAATTAGTTTACTAGATATAAATTTAATATACTTATTTTCTATTTAGTAAGTAAGAAATATTAAAACCAAGCAAACTAGTTACTATCTATATTAGGTAAAAGTTGAAATATAAGAAAGATTTAATGTAATAATTAATTCAAGGGATTAAATTTATTTGTACAAAGGAGTTAATATGAGTATATATGATTATAGCGTTCCAACCGCTAACGGAGAAGAAGTATCTTTAGAAAAATATAAAGATAAGGTAATGTTAATAGTAAATACAGCTACTGGTTGTGGATTTACACCACAATATGAGGATTTACAAAGTTTTTATAAGAAATATCATGATAAAGGTTTAGAAATCATTGATATTCCTAGCAATGAGTTTGATGGACAAGCTCCAGGATCAGATGAAGAAATAAAAGAATTTTGTTCACTTAAATTCGGAACTGAATTTGAACAAATGAAAAAATCTGAAGTTAATGGAGAGAATCAATTACCTTTATATAGATATCTTAAAGAAAAACAAGGCTTTAAAGGATTTGGAAACAGCCCTAAAGCTCTTGCTATGAAAGTTATGCTAAAGAAAGTAGATAAAGATTATAAGAATAATCCTGAAATAAAATGGAACTTTACAAAATTTTTAGTAGATAGAGACGGAAATGTAGTAAGACGTTTTGAACCTATAGAAAATATGAAAGAAGTAGAAAAAGCTATTGAAGAAGTTTTATAGATAAGATCACAAAAAAAACTAACACTAATTGTGTTAGTTTTTTTATGGATTTTTTTAATTTACAAATATAGATATTAAAGAATAAGAAATTTTTGAAGTTTTACTTACAAGTGGTTTATCCCATATGTTTATTTATTAATCATAAGAATACTTATGGTTTTAAATAAATAGGCAACAAAAAAGAGATAGCACAACTACCTCTTTAAAATAATTATTTTTCTTTACTAGTTTATTTTTCTTTACTAGTTAAAGTATAAACATTTTCTATATTATGTGCTACGTTTGTAAATCTTTCTAATATAGTTTTTCTAGTTATGATCCCAAGAAAGTACCCATTTCTTTGAGTAATACATATAAAGTTATTATTAATAATTAATCTTAGTATATCTTCAAGTTCCGAATTATTGAAAAGAATAGGAACTACTTGGTTCATAATTTCAGAAACTTTAGTTTCATTCAGCCTATCAGTATCTAACAAAACTTCATCATCAAAAGATGTAACGATTTTTGATATAGATATTAATCCTCTTACTCTGTAATCCTTATCCAAAACAGGTATAGTTTGATAGCTATTGGCTGAAAGAACCAAGATAGCGTGGAGTAGGGTATCATCTTCTTGTAAAACAGCAACATCATCTGCTGGTATCATTAAATTTTCTGTAGGTTGATTAAAAAGTTCTTTAAAATTTTCTCCAATCATCATAATCTCCGAGATAAAAATATTTTAAAAGGGATCTTCAAACATTTATTATAAGTATATAATAATATATTTTCAGATCCCTTTGTTCAATTTAGTATGTAACACACCCAAGGTCGAATCTAGAAATTCCTACGTTACTCTACTAGTTAGCTCATGACAGGTGACCTTACGGCACACAAGATGATCTGCTTAATGCTGCTACGTTCCCGTCCTGACATGGTTCACAGTTTCCTGTTGCGTAAGACCCATCAATCAACACCACTTTTTAAAGGCAGGCTAGGCTCTTCTAAATCCTCACTTGGGACTTCAACCTTGCTATAGCGGATTGCAAGTTACAAGGCACCGCTAGTTCCCCGTCTAGTGCATGGCGGAGAGCATGGGATTTGAACCCATGATACACTACAAATGTATACACGATTTCCAATCGTGCTCCTTCAGCCACTCGGACAGCTCTCCATGCTTACGAAATATAATTATACTAGATACTGATATAAAATTCAAATAAAAAAATAAAAAAATTCTATGGTATAATACATTAGAAAGGATTTTTTATGGCAAAAGCATTATACAGACAATACAGACCCCAAACTTTTGACCAAGTTTTAGGACAAGATAGGGTTGTCAATGTACTCAAAAACCAGGTACAAAAAGGCATGATTTCTCACGCCTATTTATTTGCAGGCGAAAGAGGTTGTGGAAAAACAACCTGTGCAAAAATTTTTGCGAAAGCTATCAATTGCAAAAATCCAAAAAATGGTTCACCTTGTTTAGAATGTGAAAACTGTCTATCCATAGATAACGAAACAACTATGGACGTTGTAGAAATGGATGCGGCTAGTAACAGAAGAATTGATGATATAAGACAGATTAAAGAAACTGTAATGTATCCTCCAAATAATTTAAAATACAAGGTCTACATCATAGATGAGGCTCATATGATTACTAAAGAAGCCTTCAATGCCTTATTAAAAATGATGGAAGAACCACCAAGTCACTTGGTTTTTATCCTAGCAACAACAGAAATTGACAAGATTCCTTCTACCATTCTTTCTAGAGTTCAAAAGTTTGAATTTAATAAAATAGACAAACAAGCAATCTTAAAACAAATAGATATAATCTTAAATGATTTTCAAATAAAGATGGAAGAAGAGGCCAAAGACCTCATTATCAGAAATGCTAAGGGTGCCATGAGGGATGCCCTAAGTATTTTGGATCAAGTAATATCTTCATCAAAAGACTTCTATAGTTTATCAGATGTAGAAGATATTCTTGGAGTAGTAGGGTTTAAAGAACTTTTCTCTCTAGCAGAAAAGATAAATTCTTATGATAAAAAATCTTCCTTAATGGAAATTTTTAGTCTAAGAGATAGTAACAAGTCCAATAGAGATATCTTGGACGGACTGACATCCTTCTACCATGATCTTTTAATCTATAAATCAACTCAAGATAGGGTATATTTTGATTCAGAAGAGAAATTATCTTATATAGAAGAATTCTCAAAAAAAATTGATAACAATAGACTTATGGATTCCTTAGAAATTCTATCAGAATATTCTCAAAAGATGAGGTATAGTGAAAATACAGACCTAATTTTGGAATTAGCTGTTCTTAGACTTATAGACTATAAGGATTTAAAATCACTAGAGTCAAGAATATCAGCATTAGAAAAAACAAGTAAGACTTCAATTACAGATATTGTAAATACCATAGTAGAAGCAAGGCTTAAAAATCTTGATGTAAAATCTTTAGAATCTAGAAAAAGTCTTCCATCTATAGAAGAAGATAATTCAAATATGGATCTTTTAAATGAAGATTTTGAAAATTTGAAAAATCAAGAAGAATTTCTAGATGAATCTAACTTCACATCGCAAAAAGATGAACAATCAGAAGAGATACCACTTGAAGAAAATATTGAAACAAAATCTAATGATATTAAAGATCCATTAGAAGAATCTACTAAGGATACAGGAAAATCAAAAAGTAAAAGATTTGATAAAAATACAGAAGAAACTATCAAAAATCAAATTATAAAAGAAACAGGTCCCTTGGTAGCGACCATGTTTAATCTTGAAGGCTTTAATTATGATTATGATGGAAAAATCTTTTATCTTTACTATAAGGATTCTATGTATCATATGTTCTTAGAAGATAAGAGTGAAGAAATTAAAAATATTATCAAAGAATTTACAAAACAAGACATAGACGTTAAAATAATACCTGAATCAGAAAGAAATCTGAAAGAAGAAAATCTGGAAAAAGTAGAAAATTCTGAAAATAACAAAGCACTTGATAAGCTTGAAGAAATTTTCGGAGATGAATTAATTATAGAATAACAAAGGAGAGAGTAATAATGGCAAAAAGAGGATTCCCAGGCGGAAACATGAACAACATGATGAAACAAGTACAAAAGATGCAAAAACAAATGGCAGATGCCCAACAAGCCATAGAAGAAAAAGAATTCACATCAACAGCAGGTGGTGGAGTAGTAGAAGCTACTGTAAATGGTAAAAAAGAAGTATTAAATATTAACATAGATCAAGATGTTATAGATCCTGAAGACAAGGAAATGTTAGAAGATCTAGTACTTGCAGCAATAAATGATGCTATGAAAAAAGCCGATGACTATAGTCAAAATGAAATGGGCAAGCTAACAGGTGGACTTAATATACCTGGTTTAATGTAATGAGTTTGTATCCAGAAAGCTTAAACAACCTTATAGAAGAATTTCAAAAACTTCCAACTATAGGTAGAAAGTCTGCAGAAAGACTGGCTATGTCTATAGTAGAAGGAGATTTTGATAGTGTAAAAAAATTTTCTGATAGTCTTATCGAGGTTAAAGAAAATATAAAGCACTGTAAAATTTGTGGCAACCTTACAGAAAATGATATATGTGGAATTTGTAAGGATATCTCTAGAGATGACTCGACCATATGTGTTATCGAAGATGTAAGAAACCTTATAGCCATAGAAAAGTCTCACGCCTACCATGGAA
>JBQDYR010000066.1:0-9639 GCA_052105355.1 Anaerococcus sp. | reverse complement strand
CACAATTACCAATAGCCATAATTATGATTGTAATACATGTTTTACTAATGTATTTTTTAGCATTTTAGCAAATGTTTAAAAAGTTAAAAAACGGTTAAAGGTATAATGTAAAAGGAGATCTAATAATGAAAATTTTAATAACAGGATTTGATCCATTTGGTGGAGAAAAGACAAATCCAGCAATTGAGTCAGTAAAAAAAATCAGTGAGAATATAGAAAATGCTGAAATTAAAAAACTTGAAATACCAACAGTATTTCATAAGTCTGCAGATGTTATTGAAGATGCCATAAAAGAATTTAATCCAGATGCAATCTTATGTGTTGGCCAAGCAGGTGGTAGGTTTGGATTAACAGTAGAAAGAGTGGCAATTAATCAGGATGATGCAAGAATAAAAGACAATGAAGGTAATCAACCTATAGATGTTACAATAAGAGAAGATGGAAAAAATGCATACTTTGCAACTATTCCTATAAAAAGAATAGTTGAGGAAATTAAAAAAGATAAGATTCCAGCATCAGTATCAAATTCAGCAGGTACTTTTGTATGTAATCATATAATGTATCAAGCACTTTATTTAGCAGAAAAATATAACATTAAAGCAGCAGGTTTTATGCATGTGCCTTTCTTACCAGAACAAGTATTAGATAAACCAAACACCCCATCAATGTCGTTAGAAAATATTGCTAAAGGACTTGAAACTGCTGTAAGAACAATAGCAAATCATGATACTGATATAGATGTAACTGGTGGTGCAATAGCCTAATATTTATAAAATTATAATTTACTTGCCATTAATCTTGTTATAAAAAAGCAACTATGGTATATTAGTTGGCAAGGGAAATATATGACTAACAAAAGTTTAAACTACACTCAAAAAAATTTAATAGACCTAGTAATCAGACAGACTAAAGCTGAATTAGAACTTAATTTTTCCATTATGTCTTTTGAAAATCTTCAAAAAATGGAAAATAATGATGATAGATACAAATCTAGTGCTTTCTTACAAGCTTACTTTATTCTAAAAAACAATGAACTTTTTCAATTTGTAGAAAAAGCAAACTCGGATAATATAGAAAAGATTTCTTGTAATTGTAAGGATGAGGGAGTAGCTAACTTTTTAAAAAGTGTATATTCTTTAACCGAGCTTGAAGATGAAGAGATAGCAAACGAAAAAAAGAAAATTAGAAGAAATATAATAAAATTAGAAAAAGCTATAGAAGAATTGGATTATATTATGCTTGAATCTCTACCAAAAAATCACTATAGCTCTTAGGAGGAAATATGGCAATTAAATATGATATCGTAGAAAATCTTGGTGTACTTTCAACAAATGCTAAAGGTTGGACAAAAGAATTAAACCTTGTATCATGGAATGAAAGAGATCCAAAATATGACATTAGAGACTGGAATGAAGATCATACTAGGATGAGCAAGGGAATAACCCTTACAGAAGAAGAAGCTGAAGTTTTAAAAAACATCTTAGAAGATAATTTTAATTAAAAATACAGGTTATTGCAAAATTATAATGCAATAACCTGTTTTCATTTTGTTATCTGAGTGTGTATTTATCTATTGATTACTTAAGTGAAGATTCTATAAACCAGATTTGTTGTGAATATTCTTCTAAATGATCTTCCATAGCGTTTGCTACTTGGAAATTATCATCCTTATCAGCAAGCTCTCTTATTTCTTTTGCAATCTCACTTTGTAATTTGAAATATTCTAATGCTATTTTTAAAGCTTCTTTTTGTTCAATATCTTTGGAATTTTCTATTTCATCTATAGAAGTAATTTCAAGATATTCTTTCATAGATGCTTTAGGATATTCACCTTGCATTTTTTGGATTTCAGCTATTTCATCATATTTTTCAAGAATTGAGTCATAAACTTCTTCTAAAAATTCATGGATTCTTACAAAAGAAAATCCTGTTACATTCCAATGTAGATTGTGGAATTTAATATTTGCTACAGCTAAGTTTGCTAAGTACAAATCTAATTTGTTATTTAATTCTTTATTCATTATTTATATCCTCTCTTGTTTATAATTATTTTTTCTTTCATTCTAATGATACTTTCCAAAAAGTTTATAACAAGGAACATAGTTGTTTGTTACTATAAATATATATTAATACAAGTTAATTTATACTTTATATAAAATCTACTTAAATTTTAGAAATTGAATCCATATTTGAATTGTAGTACTATATAATTGTTACTATAATATTAATGTATTTTTTAAGGGAGATACTAAGTGGGAAAATATGATAAAGGCTTTGAGTTAATCCAAGAGTTGGTTAAAAAAAGATGGATACCAGAAATTGTACATTCAGTAAGTTTAGGTAACCATACTTATACAGATATATTAAATTCTATAGAATATATTTCTCATACTGAACTTATTCGTAAATTAAAGTTTCTTGAAGAATATGATTGTGTTGAAAAAACTGAATGTGGAATTAATGTTTATTATTATTTAAAGCCATTAGGATTTGATTTGGATCATATTTTTTCTCATTTAGTAGAATTAGCAGATAAATACTTTAGTTTAGGTTAATATAATTTTAGTCTACTATATTTTAATTAATGTCATATTTATGTATATATTAAGAAATTATATATAATTAGAATTTTAAAAGATCTATTTACTAGAAAAAGTGTAAAGAATTTTAATCTTTAATAAATAATAACGTATCAACTAGAATGAAAAACAGAAAATACTATATTTGTATTTTACATTAAAGAAATAATTATTGTTTGTTAAAAAGTGTTGATATAAATATAGAGTAGTACACTTATTTAGTAGGAATTTAAGTAAAGTTTAGCTTTGGAGTGATTTATGATATATTTTGATTATGCCGCAACATCCATAAAAAGAAAGGATATATTGGCAAAAGTATTAGAAGATAGTGAAAAATTTGATGGCAATCCTGATAGCCTCCATAAGTATGGAAGACAGGCAAAGAAGATATTGGAAAACTCAAGAGAGAAAATTGCTCAAAGTCTAAATGCTAAGGCGGAAAATATAATCTTTACCTCCGGAGCAAGTGAGTCAAATAATACCATATTGAGTAATTTTAAAGGTGAAAAAGTTCTAACAACAAATATAGAACATGATTCGATTTTAAATACAATAGAAAAAAATAATACTATATATTTACAAACAAAAGAAGATGGCTCTATAAGCCTTGATGATTTAAAGGATATTTTTACAGATGATATAAAACTTGTTTCTATTATGTATGTAAATAATGAAACAGGAGCTATCCAACCAGTAAAAGAAATAGGAGAGTTTTTAAAGAATAAGGATGTTTGGTTCCATATAGACTGTGTTCAAGCTTTGGGGCATATAGATATAGATGTGGAAGAACTTCATTGTGATTCCCTTTCACTTTCTGGTCATAAGATTGGTGGGATAAACGGATTTGGTATTCTTTATATGAGAAGAAACCTCAAGCCTTTAATAAGTGGTGGAGAGCAAGAAAAAGACAGAAGAGCTGGCACTTCCTTTGTTATTGGAGCCTATACTATGGCAGAATCCATAGATAAAATACTAGAAGAAAGAGAACAAATAAGAGAAATAAAAAAATATTTCCTAGAAAAATTAGAAGAAACCAACTTTAATTATGAAATAAACGGAGATTTAGAAAAATCATCAGATCATATTTTAAACCTTTATTTTCCAAAAGTGAAAAATGAATTTATTCTAACATTTTTGGATATGCATGGTGTTTGTATATCTGTTGGTTCAGCCTGCAGGGCAGGTTCTGTTGAACCATCAAATGTAATAACAAATATGTATGATGAAAAAAGAGCAGAACATTCTATAAGATTTTCCTTTGGTTTTACAAATACTAAAGAAGATGTAGACAAGACCATAGAAATATTAAAAAAAGTAAGAGGAATTAATGAAAGATAAAAAAGATATAAAAGTAGTAGTAGGAATAAGTGGTGGTGTTGATTCTTCTGTTGCAGCTTTATTGTTAAAAGAAGAAGGCTATGATGTTACTGGTATTTTTATGAAAAACTGGGACGAAACTGACGAAAATGGAGTTTGCACAGCAGAAGTAGACTATGAAGATGCTGTAAAAGTCTGTAACCAAATAGGAATAGACTACTATTCTATAAATTTTGAAAAAGAATACTATGACAGAGTATTTTCCTATTTCTTAGATGAATATAAAAAGGGTAGAACACCCAACCCAGATATAATGTGTAACAAGGAAATAAAGTTTAAAGCTTTTCTTGACTATGCCAAAGACCTAGGAGCAGACTATGTTGCAACAGGTCACTATGCTAGAGTAAGAAGAGAAGGAGAAGAAACTGAAATGCTTAGAGGCCTTGATTCAAATAAGGATCAAACCTATTTTCTTAGCCAACTTTCTCAAGAACAAATAAAAGATGTATTATTCCCAGTTGGCGAATTGCAAAAGTCAGATGTAAGAAGAATAGCTAAAGAAAATAATCTTGCTACAGCAAGTAAAAAAGATTCCACAGGAATTTGCTTTATCGGTGAAAGAAACTTCAATGAATTTCTATCTCAATACTTGCCAGCAAAACCTGGAAATATAGTAGATACCGAAGGGAATATATTAGGAAAACACGATGGACTTATGTATCATACCATAGGCCAAAGAAGAGGACTTGGTATTGGGGGAGAAGGAGAAGCTTGGTTTGTTTATGGCAAGGACTTAGATAAAAATGAACTTCTAGTTTGCCAAGGTAAAAATAATTCACTTCTATTTTCTGATAGACTAATAGGTTCAAACTTTTCTACTTTTTCAAATAAGCCTATAGAAAAAGAATTTGATTGTACGGCAAAGTTTAGATACAGACAAAAAGATATAAATGCCCATGTAAAAGTTTTAAAAGATGGAAAAGTAGAAGTTACCTATGATCCAACAAAGGCAGTTACACCAGGGCAAGCAGCCGTATTTTATAATGGGGAAGTTTGTTTAGGATCTGCAATAATAGATGAAGTATATAATGGAGAAAAAAGGTTAAAAGTATAGAACGTTAATATCTTGACATATTTTAACTTAAATGATAACATAATGGTGAAAAGATTAATTACTATTTAGTAATCCAAGTTATGATTTTTTCAACCTATATTTTATTTATTTTTAACCGAGAAAAACCTCGCATTTGCGAGGTTTTTTCTTTTATTTAAATTATTTTATTTAAATAATTATGTTATAAATTTAGAGGATTAAATCCAAATAGTATATAATAAATATATAAAAATTTTTTTACTTATATTATAAAGTATATTTATAATTTAAAAAAAGTAATAATATAAGAACGTTAACTGTAAATTAAAAATAAAATAGAATATAGAGGTAAAGATGAACGACAAATCAATAGGTGAACAAATTAGAGAAGAGAGAATAAAGCAAAATATTACACTAAAAGAATTAAGCGAAAAAACTAATTTATCAACAGGATTTCTGTCTCAATTTGAAAGAGGATATACAACTATAGCAGTAGACTCATTAGGAAAAATATCTAAAGTTCTGTCTTTAGAATTAGCCGATTTTTTTGAGCCCAATACCCAAAACACAGAGGAAGATAATTCTGACTCAGTTATTTTAAAAAGTTTTGAACAAAGTTTAACTAATTTTGTAGGAGAAAATTTTATTATGAAATCCCTAACTAAAAATGGCAAAAATATGAAATTTCATCCTAGATTAATAACTATATTACCTTCAAGAACTAAAGAAAATGTAATAGACTATAATCATGAGGGGGAAGAGTTTATTTATGTGTTAGAAGGAGTATTAAAATTTTCATATAATGGTAAACAAACTTATTTATATCCTGGAGATTCTGCACAATACAAGTCAACGGTTGATCATAATTGGTATAATGATACATCCAAAACTGTTAAATTTATATGTATTACTTATCCAAATCCAATTAAACAATATCATTAATACAAAAAAATTATAAAAAATACGCTATGTAAAAAAATTTTAATATAATATTAGTCAAACTTAGATTATCACAAATAGAAAATCTAATGTTTGACTTTTTTTATTAAAATGAAAACTAAGGCTTTTATATTTATATAAATGAATATAATGGGTGTTTTTTTTATTAAATGAATTGACTTTCATATAAATGAAATGTATAATTAGAAATAAGAAGATTGTTAATAAATTTTCAAACAAAATTTTATAATGGAGGATGGTTTTGGAAGAAAAAATAATTAATGCAAATCATATGCACAAGCCAATTAAAAAAAAGGCGGTTAGCTTGGAGACCTTTGTAACATTAGGTTTTATAATTCTGTTATTTGGTTATATGGGTTCTAAAATGGGGATAGACAAAGTTTTCTCGGTTATGATGAAAACGGCCCATGATGTTTTTTTAAATACAAGTTTATACATAACTGGTGTAGCAACTCTTGCAGGGGCATTTTCCTACGTACTCTCTGAGTTTGGAGTTATAGCTTTAATAAATAAGATATTGGCACCAATTATGAGGCCACTTTTTGGTTTACCAGGAGCAGCAGCTTTGGGAGCAGTAACTTGTTATACTTCTGATAATCCTGGAATACTAGCACTAGTTTCAGATGAAGGTTACAATAAGTATTTTACAAAATCTGAAAGGCTAACACATGTTAATTTTGGGACAGTATTTGGTATGGGTTTAATAGTTACAGCCTATATGCTTAGTTTAGGAAGTGCTTATTTTAAAGCAGTACTTATTGGAAATATTGGAGCAATTCTAGGTGGAATAGTATCTGTAAGACTTATGCTTAGATATGGTAAGAAAGTATATAAAGAAGATGCAAGCCATAAAATAGAATTTGATAATGACGCTCTAGAAGATAGAGAAATTAGACCGGGTGGGATTTTAGAAAGGTTATTAAATTCTTTACTTCAAGGCGCTAATTCAGGTTTTAAACTTGGAATTTCTGCATGTGCAGGAACTATGTTAGTTTGTACTATGGTTATGATGTTAACATTTGGACCTGCTGGGGAAGGAGGTCAATATTTAGGACAAGCCTATGAAGGTGTAGCTTTATTACCAAAAATTGGAGCATATTTTTTACCAGCAGCAAAAGTACTATGGGGTTTTCAACACTCAGAACTTCTAGCTTTTCCATTTACAGCATTAGGAGCAGTTGGATCAGCTATGGGACTTACAACAGGTCTTTTACAAAATGGTTTGGCTGATGCTAATACAGTTGCTACTTTTACTGGTATGGGAATTTGTTTAAGTGGATTCTTGTCAACACATGTAGGAATGTTAGATGCTTTAAAACAAGGTAAATATTCAACAAAAGCTATTTCCTATCATTTGATTGGTGGACTTGCTGCAGGAGTATTTGCAAACTATTTATTTAAACTTACTATGCTAATATAACAGATAGAATAGATAATTATTTTGATGGAGGAAAAAATGAATATAGGATTTATAGGATGCGGGAACATGGCTCAAGCTATTATGGGTGGAATTTTAAAAGCAAAAATCACAGAAAATTCAAAAGTATATGCATCAGATCTTTACCAACCTACTTTAAATAAAGTTAAAGAAAAATTTGGAATAAATATTTTTAAAGATAATAAAGATGTAGCTTCAAAATCTGATATTATCTTACTTGCGGTAAAACCACAATTTTATTCAAGTGTTATAGAAGAAATATTACCACTTATTTCTGAAGATACTATTATAATATCAATAGCTCCAGGAAAAACATTAAAAGATCTTGAAATATTATTTGGTAAAAAAGTTAAGATTGTTAGAACGATGCCAAATACACCAGCCTTAGTAGGTGAAGGAATGACAGCGATGTGTTCAAACAATAACATTACAGAAGAAGACAGAGAGGTTGCCTTAAAGATTTTATCAAGTTTTGGAAAGGTAGAAGAAGTTAAGGAATATATGATGGATTCTGTAACTGCAGTAAGTGGATCATCTCCTGCATATATATTTATGATGATAGAAGCAATGGCAGATGCTGCAGTCTTAAAAGGAATGCCAAGAAATCAAGCCTATACTTTTGCTGAACAAGCAATTTTGGGATCTGCAAAAATGGCTTTAGAACTAAAGAAGCATCCAGGAGAGTTAAAAGATATGGTAACATCTCCTATGGGGACAACAATTGAAGCTTTAAGAATATTGGAAAGTAAAGGATTTAGAAGTGCTTTAATAGAAGCTATGATAGCATGTGCTGATAGATCAAGTGAACTATAAATGGAGCTTTTTAATGCAAAATGATAATAAACCTCTTATTTTTAATATACAAAAGTTTTCCACACATGATGGACCTGGTATTAGAACAACGGTATTCTTTAAGGGATGTCCATTGAAGTGTCTATGGTGTCATAATCCAGAAAGTCAGTCTTACAGTATTCAAAATATGAAAACAAAAGAGGGAAAAATTCAAAAGGTTGGAAAAACCTACCCTGTTGATAAACTTTTTCAAGAAGTGATTAAAGATCAAATATTCTATGATCAGTCAGGGGGAGGAGTAACATTTTCTGGTGGAGAAGTTATGACTCAAAATATAAATTATTTAATAGATATAGTAAGTCTTTTAAAAAAAAGAGGTGTTTCTATAGCTATAGATACATGTGGATATGCTCCTAAAAAAAATTTCGAGAAAATTATGCCCTTTGTAGATTTTTGGCTTTTTGATATTAAATTACTTGATTCAAATATGCATAAAAAATATACTGGAAAAAGTAATGAATTAATTCTAGAAAATTTGGAGTTTTTGAATAAGCACAATGCTAGAATTATAATTAGATTGCTAATAATTAAAGATTTAAATTCAGATTTAAAAACTGTAGAAAAAATTCTTTTCTGGATTAATGAAAAAAATATTAATGTTTATAGAATAGATATACTTCCTTATCATGATTATGGAAAAAATAAGTATAGTCAGTTGGAAAGGGAGTGTACTCAAAACTTTAGAGTGCCAGATGATACTAATATTAAAGAGATAGAGAGAATGATAAAGTCTAAAGGATACAATGTTCAAATTGGTGGCTAGTAAAATATAATAATTTATTATAAGGAGGAAAAAATGACAGAGGTAACCTTAAAAAAACAAGATGAAAAAATAATTGATTTTAAAAATGAAAGAAAGAATAGAGGCTCAACGGAAAGAACAAGAAGATTAAGAGAAAAATCTACATCTGGCTTTACTCCAAAACTTTCTATGGAAAGAGCTGTTCTTTTAACAGAAGCTTATAAAAAATATGAAGGTAAAGTTTCTGCTCCAGTTCTTAGAGGTCTTGCTTTTAAATATATTATGCAAAATAGGACACTTTATCTTGAAAAAGGTTCTTTAATAGTTGGAGAAAAAGGGCATGAACCTTGGGCCGCACCAACATTCCCTGAATTATGTTGTCATACCTTAGAAGACTTTGAAAATATGCATAATAGAGACAGAGTATTCTTCAAAACTACAGAAGAAGATGTTAAAATACAAAAAGAAATAATTATACCTTATTGGGAAAATAGGGCAATGATGAAAAAAATGAATGAACTTTTATCAGATGAATGGTTTGATCTTTTTGAAGGAGGATTATTTACAGAATTCCTACAACAAAGAGGACCTGGACATACAGTAGCGGATGGAAAAATTTATGTTACTGGTTATAAGGACTTCTATGATAGAATTCAAG
>JBQDYR010000065.1:0-9699 GCA_052105355.1 Anaerococcus sp. | reverse complement strand
AGGAATAGGGCAGACATTCTTGTATCAGGTCCATAGTATATTCTTGTTATATTTACTTGTTTTATGGCTAAAACATACATAGATATAAAAGAAATGATAGTGATAAATCCAAAAATTATCTTTCTGTATTTTTTTTTATCATATTTTTCTATCAGAAAATTTATAATATAAAATATTAATATATACTGAATTTGTAAGGCTATATACCAAAGGTGTGTAAAAATTGAAAAATTACCATTTCTTTGAAAATATGAACCTCCAGCTAAAATTTGATAGATGTTTTGGTAGCCGAAAGCAACTGGTAGAGTAGATTTAACAGAATCTGTAAATATTGCCTTTGAATAAAAAAATGCCACAACAAGCCCCAAAACCATCATTGAATAAAGTGGTGGTAAAAGTTTACTAAATCTTTTTGTTAAAGTTTTCTGTAGTTTCTCTTTATTATCTAAAGTTTTTGGCATATCTAGATTTCTCATCATTAAAAAACCTGACATGACAAAAAACATAACAACTCCTAAGAATCCTCCCTTTATTCTTTGGGGGAAAAGATGGAAAAATGTAATTCCTAAAGTTGCTATTCCTCTTAGTATAGTTATATAATTAAAATTTCTTTTTCTTATTCTTCTTTCAGTCATAATTTTATCTCCTTGAATCAGTAACTATTATAGAACAAGGATATTTATTAATCAATAAAATGTTTGAATTGTAATAACTTGTAATATTTTTGATATACTTTTTTAATATTTATTACAAAAAAAGTAGCCATCAAAGGCTACTTTTATATTTTAAGTAATTATTTTATTTACTTGAGTTTAGATCTTTATTTTCTTCTGAAAATTCATTATCAACAAACTCTTCCTTAATTTGTTCTTCAGCTGATTCTATGATTTCATCATCATTTAAATTAGATGCTTCAGCATATTTTTCAAGTTTTCTATTATCTCCGTATGTAAATCTTTTATCTTCATCGATTTTTTTTCTAGTTAGCTTAAGAATAGAAAAACGTCTTTTCTTTTCAAGATCAATTTCTTTCTTTTGAGAAATCCAACCATAAGTTAGAACTGTAAGTAGAACTATTCCGACATATCCTATTATTGGATAAAATATTGCTACAAGCTTTTTAAAGCCTAAAAAGCTTACTGTAAAGGCTATAAATGTAATGGCTATAAGTAAAATTTTAAATTTCTTTTTATCATCTCCAGCAAATCTTCTAGCAAGAGAATAAAATAGTGAAATAGCAGTATTAAAAATCATCCCATAGATTATTAAAGCCATAATTCTACCAAGTATAGGATGAATTTGTTTTACTATAAGTTGCATAGGGATATCTGCATCTTTTACTAAACTTATATTTAAAAATAAGGTGAAACCTATAAGAAATCCTAAAATTCCAACAATAAAGCCCCCAATCAGACCACTAAGTCCAGCTTCTTTCGAATTGAGCCTAGATCCACCTAGGACAAAAGCCATAGAAGAAGCAGACATAATACACATGGCAAAATAATTTATAGTGGCTATAAAAGGATTTGCAGTGTTTGAAGTTAAATTTTTAGAAATTAAATCAAGATTTGCAAAATCGAAATCAGATTTTAAAAAAGTAAATATACTTGCTATTAATACAAATATTAAAATAAGTGGAGTAAAAGCTCCGATAATTTTTGTAACTTTTTCGAAATCCATCATTCCAATAATTATTATCATAAGAGTACATATTAAAGATCCAATCCATGATGAAATACCAAATTCTTGATTAAGGTTAGATCCTGCTCCAGCTATCATTACAAATCCAAAAACAAAGCAGGTAAAGACTAATGAATAGTCCAAAAATGTTCCTATAAAAGGCCTAGATACTTGATCAAGAACATTAAGATGGTTTGTAGCCTGATAGTGAGATCCTAGTTGTAAAATTGCTCCACCAAAAATAAAATGTAAAAATCCTACAATTGCTAGCGCTATAAGTCCAGTTATTCCAAAACTAATAAAATACTGTAGTAATTCTTGGCCAGAAGCAAGTCCTGCACCAGTAAGAATTCCTACATACGCCAAAATTAAATTAATTGTTTTTTTATTCATAAATAATTAAACTTCCTCCATTATTAATAATACTCTAGTATTTGTAAATCACAAATATTAGAGTACTTTGGATATAAGATTAAAATAACATTAGGGAGATACTATGAAATATTTAAACAGATACATTTCGATTTTAGGACTTATAAGTCTTGCAAGCGATGGAAAAAGCTTAACTGGCCTATGGTTTGAGGGACAAAAGTATTATATGCAGACACTTGATGAAAATTATATAGAAAAAGAATTAGAGATTTTTGATCTAACTAAAAAATGGTTGGATATATATTTTAAAGGTCAAAATCCTGATTTTAAGATACCTGTAAAATATGAAGGATCTGAATTTAGAAAGGAAATTTTTAAAATTCTTGAAGATATTCCTTATGGTAAAACAATGACTTACGGAGATATAGCAAAAATTATTGCTAAAGATAGAAATATAAAAGATATGTCTAGTCAAGCAGTAGGTAGTAGTATAGGTCATAATCCAATTTCTATAATTATCCCTTGCCACAGGGTTCTAGGAAAAGATAAATTTATAGGTGGATATGCTGGAGGTATAGAAAAAAAATTAAAGCTTTTAGAATTTGAGGGAATTGATATAGAAAAAATTAGAATAAAAAAATAACCCTAAAGAGGGTTATTTTCTATTCAAATTATTGGTTGCTAAGTCCTAATTTTCCTATTAGATAAATTATAGCTGAAAGTATGACAGCGACAACAGATGAAAGAACCATACCTGATAGGTTGATAGAACCAAAATTTATGGAAAGTCCTGAAAGACCTGCTATAAAAATTACTGATGTAAGTATTAGATTTTCCGATTTTGAATAATCTACTTTTTGATCTACCAAAAGTCGAATCCCTGATGATCCTATCATTCCGTATAGTAGGAAGGTAACACCTCCAATAACATTTCCAGGAATTGTTGAGATTAAAGCAGATAGTGGTCCGATAAAGGCCATTAGTATAGAAACAATTGCGGCTGCTCCTATAACTTGAACAGAATAAACTCCAGTTATAGCCATAACTCCAATATTTTCACCATAGGTTGTAGTAGGAACCCCACCTACAAATCCTGATAGTGCAGTAGAGAAGTTATCTGCAAAGATTGACCTGTGAAGACCTGGATCTTTTAGTAGATCTTTACCAATGATATTTGAAGTAACTACTTGGTGAGAAATATGTTCTGATGCTATTACCAAAATTACTGGAAGCATTGCGATAATAGCTTCGGGAGAAAATTTAGCAATTTGAAATTTTGGAATTGTGAAAAGATTTGACTCAAGAACAGGTGAGATATCAACTTGACCCAACATGAAAGCTACTATATATCCTGCTATTATTGCAATCAATATAGGAATTGTTGAGAAAAATCCTTTAAACATTATAGATCCTAAAATTGCTGTCATAAGAGTAACAAGAAAAACTATCCAATCATTTATAGCTGCAGTATCTGTCATTAGGTTTGCGCCTATGCTACCACCAGAAACGGTATTTTTAGCTAGCTCAAAACCAATTAGAGCAACTACAGATCCCATAGCTGCTGGGGGTAGAACAATATCAATCCATGATATACCAAACTTAAATATTATATAGGAGATTACACAACCTATAAGTCCAATCGCAACAAAAGCTCCTTGAGCATATTCAAATCCTTGACTTTGTATAATGGCTAAACTAGGTGCCAAAAATGCGAAAGAAGAACCTAAATAAGCAGGAGCTTTTCTCTTTGTAATAAATATAAATAATAATGTCCCTATACCATTCATTAAAAGAACAATACCAGGATTAATACCAAATAAAATTGGAACTAAAACCGAAGCACCAAACATTGCAAAAGTATGCTGTAATGCTAAGGGTATTAATAATTTTGTAGGAACAAGATCATCGACATGATAAATTTTTTTGTTTTTCATTTTTTCCTCCCTAAAATTTATATCTTTAATATAATAGATTAAGTACAAATATTTGTCAATCAAATATTTGTTTTTTTGAATTTATTTCCATAAAAAAAGCCCGATTAAGGGCGTTTTTATAAATTTAATAAGATTTTTATATCATTTATGATCATATCTGATCTTATACCAAGTTTATTCAGTATATCATCTGGATTGTACCTATCATAAAACTTTTTTTCTAAACCATAATTTTTAACTAATACTTTGGAATCTCCATAAAACTTAGAGATTTTTTGTCCAAAACCACCAGAAACTATTCCATTTTCTAGTGTTATCACAAGTTCATGGTCTTTTTTTAAGTCATCTAGTAGGGCTTTATCAATTCCTGATGCAAATCTTGGATTAATAAGACTTGGTTTAAATCCAAGATTCTTCTCTATTTCTTCTTTTAATTTTTGACCTTTTTGAAAGAAATCTCCAAGAGCAACAATCGCGACTTTCTCACCTTTTGCTTCTAACTTAAATTTATTAATATCAGAAAAATCAATATCGGATTTTCTATCTGTTATTTCATTTCCAGATATTAGTATCATAACGGGATGATCTTTTTGCTTAATAGACCAGTCTAGCATATTTTCATATTCGCTCTTACAAGTAGGACAAAGTAGTACTAAGTTTGGAATATTTGAAAAAATTGCTATAGTAAAAATTCCTAAATGGGTCATATCCCTTGCTGTTTCAAAACCTGATTTTATCAAAAGTATAGTGGCAGGAGATTTGTTTAGGCAAAGATCTTGAGAAACTTGATCATAGGCTCTTTGCATAAAAGTTGCATTGGTTACAACTAGTGGTTTTGCACCATTTTTTGCAAGCCCTGAAGCTATACTTATGCAGGCTTCTTCTGCTATGCCAGTATCAAGATATTGATCTTCTAAGATTTTTCTATCGTTTTTATCAAGTCCAATAGACCTAGGCATAGCTGGAGTTAGTAATATAAATTCATTATCTTTTTTTGCTTTTTTTAAAACATAGGATCTAGTTAAATCTTTATATGTTATAAGATTAGCAGGTTTTTTTATAGGTTTGCCAGTATTTAAGTCAAAAGCTTCTGAGGAATGCCAGCTTTCAAAATCTTTTTCCGCCAAAGAATAACCCCTACCTTTAAGTGTGTGAATATGAAGTATTGTAGGTCTTTTAGTATCTTTAACATTTTCCATTGCCTCAATCATAGACTTAATATCATTTCCGTTTTCCTCATATACATAATCAAGGCCAAATGATTTAAATATGTTATTTTCTGATTTACCCTTTGTTTTTCTTAAATCACTAAGTGATTTATATATGCCTCCATGATTTTCTGCTATAGACATTTCATTATCATTAACTATAATTATTAAATTGCCTTCATATTCTCCGGCTATATTTAATGATTCCAAAGCTTGACCACCTGAAAGAGCACCATCTCCAATAAAAGCAACAACATTATAGTCTTCTTTTTTTAAATCTCTTGCTTTTGCAAGACCTATACTCATAGATATGGAAGTAGAAGTATGGCCAGTAGCAAAGATATCATGTATGCTTTCATTTGGAGCAGAAAAACCTGAAATTTTTTCTAAAAGGTCATCTTTAATAAAGTAATCTTTTCTTCCAGTGAGTATTTTGTGAGGATAAGATTGATGACTTACATCAAATACAAGCTTATCCTTTGGAGAATTAAAAATATAGTGTAGGGCTATAGTAGCTTCTACAACTCCCAAGTTAGGTCCAATATGACCTCCTTTTTTTGAAACTTTATTTAAAAGAGCATGTCTTATATCATCGTTTAAATATTCTAATTCTTTTATATTTAAATTTTTTATATCTTTAGGTTCATTAATAGATCCTAGTATTTTGTACATATTACCTCCTAGTGATACTTAATTACCACTATTCTTATTTATATTGTTTAATGTTTATATAAATTTGTCAATTACGACCAGTAAAAATTTTAGTATAAAAATTATCTATCATATAAGATAAAACTTAGATTTGTTTAATTTATGGATATATTATAGAATTATATTAGTTTTAGAGGAGTGATTATGAGATTAAGATATAAACCAAATGCTATAGATAAATTAAAAGAAAATCCCTTGATGATTTTTGAAGCTGAAAAATTTAAGGGAAAATGGAAGGAAGTTTTTAAGAATGAAAACCCTATAGAACTTGAGATAGGATCTGGCAAAGGAGATTTCGTAAAACAAATGGCTCTTGAGAATCCAGATAAAAACTATCTTGCCTTAGATACAGCTATCAAGGCATTGGTACTTGCATCAAGAAAATTTGATAAGGATGATACTCCTAATATTAGAGCAATAATAGGTGATGCAGAAGATATTGTAGATATGTTTGATAAAGATGAGATATCTAAAATTTACCTAAACTTTTCTACGCCTTGGCCAAAAAGAAAACACCACAAGAGAAGGTTAAGCCACAAGGTTTTTCTAGATAGGTATAAAAAAATAGTGAAAAAGGGAGCTATACTAGAATTAAAGACTGATAATAGAGAATTTTTTGATGATACTTTGAAGTATTTAGAAGAAAATGATCTAGAAATTTTGAAAAAAAATTATGATATTTCTGTTGAAGAATCTAAAGTTTTAACTGAATATGAAAGAAAGTGGAGAAGAAAATCAATCCCTATTTGTTTTGTAAGAGCGAGGTTTAGATAAGATGAAAATTAAAATTTTAGCTGTAGGAAAAATAAAGGAAAAGTTTTTTACTGCAGGTATAAAAGAATATGAGAAAAGAATGGGACCATATTGCAAGCTTTCTATAGTCCAAGTTCCTGATGAAAGTGCAGGAGAAAATTTATCCCAAAAGCAACTAGAGGCAGTGAAGAATAGAGAGGGAGAGAGAATACTTTCAAAAATAAATGACAAAGACTTTGTTATAACTCTTGAAATCCTAGGTAAGCAAATGACAAGTGAAGGTTTTGCAAGTTTTATAGAAGATGAGATGGCAAATGGCTTTGGAAGAGATATAGTTTTCGTTATTGGTGGTTCAAACGGTCTTTCTAAAGCTGTTTCAAAAAGATCCAACTATAAACTTTCTTTTTCCAAAATGACTTTTCCACATCAACTTATGAGGCTGGTACTTATAGAACAAATATATAGGGCGTTTAGGATAATCAATAACCATCCCTATCATAAATAAATTTAGAAAATTAAAAGCTGTCATTAAAATCGACAGCTTTTAATTTTCTAAATATTATTTTTTAAAGTTTTTAATCTAAATCTTTATATAATTATATTTTGCATATTACTATACTCAATATAGTCTAGTATCTTATTTCTGGATAGTTTGTTATTATACCATCGACACCGTATAGGGCATTTTTATAGTAATTAAATTTATCGTTTACAGTCCACAAATTAATAGTTATTCCCTTTTGCTTTAATCTTCTAATGTCCCTAAAGGATAAAAACTTATGGTTGGGATGATAAATTTTAATATTGTGATTATCTAAAAATTCTTCGTCTACTGTTTCTATCTTAGAAAAAAGAGCAGCTAGTGGAACGGATGAGTCAATATCTTTAAAATTAACTAAAGACTTGTGATTAAAGGATGATATCATTAATCTATCTACCTTATTTCTTTCTTTAAATTTTTCATAGACTTTCTTTTCTATTCCTTCATAGGAAAATTTACCTGTTTTTAGCTCCACATTTGTAACTAGTGAGCTTTGTTCTAAAAGATCTAAATATTCGTCCAAAGAAAGAAAGGTTTGACCATCTGAAAATTTAAGACTTTTAAGTTCATCAAAGGTCAAATCCTTTAAAAACTTATCGATCCCAGTAAGTCTTTTTATGTTTTCATCGTGAAAAACTACAATTTCCTTATCTTTTGAAAATTGAACATCAAGCTCTATTCCATAAATATCAAGTTCTAAACAAGCCTTAAAAGCTTCTAGTGTATTTTCTAAATACTTGGAGCTATAACCCCTATGTGCAAATATATTCATAAATATTTCCTTTAAATAATGAGTTGTTTTTCTTGGTTGAAGAAGTCTTTATAAGCTAAGTGTAAAAATAAATATACACAGATACAAACGGATGCAAGTATAGCTATCATTATTGCTATTTGATATTTTATAGCGATTAGTGGAGATACACCTGAAAGTATTTGGCCTGTCATCATCCCTGGAAGAGAAATAATTCCCATATTTTTCATAGAGTTTAGAGTAGGAAGAAAGGCAGTATCAAATGATAACTCTATTATTTTTTTCATAGAATCATTTGGGGTTGCCCCTAGCATAAGAGCTGCTTCTATTTTTTCTTTCTGTGACTTAGTATCCTCTATCATAGTTATAAGGGCTAGGTTTACTGCTGTCATAGAATTTCCTATAAGCATTCCAGAAATAGGTATTAAATATTGAGGTGAGTAGAATGGTTTCACCTGAACTACTACTATCAAGAAAAATAAAAGACAGATACTCGTTCCTGAAAATATAGAAATTCCTATAACTTTTTTAAGTCTAGAAGATATACTTGTCTTAGAACTTTTTATTACATTAAAAATAGCAAAAAACTCCATTACTATAAACATTCCTAGTGGAAATATAAAACTATCAGTATCAAAAATAAATACAAGTACGAAACCAGCTATAAATAGTTGGATAGTCATCCTAAGAACGGAAATTAGTATATCTTTTTTTCTATTAACTCCATTAATGCTTGTTAAAAAGACTACAACTCCTACAAGAATATATGTAAGAGCAAGTTGCTTATTACTTAGACTTATAATTCCATCATTCATTTTGTAACCCCTTTAGTGAATCTTTCGTTGATTAATTGTCCATTCTCCATTGTAAGTATAATATCTGAAAAATTTTCAGCTATATCTTCCGAGTGGGTAATATAAATCATGGTTTTACCACAAGATTTTATTTCTTCATAAATAAGTTTTATAATATCATATTCTGTCTGACTATCAAGAGAGGCTGAAGGCTCATCAAGCATTATAATATCAGCATCCATTAGTAGAATTCTACCTATACATAGTCTTTGTTTTTCTCCACCTGAAAGTTTGGAAGGGTCATCTCCCAAGCCTTTATTAAGATTTACTTTTTTTAAAACTTCAATTAACTTATCATCGGTCTTTAAATCTCTTCGTGAAAATTCTAAACCTATTTTTAAATTATCTCTTATGTTTCCGTCAAAAATTACTGGAAATTGAGATAGAGTAGGAACTTTTCTTCTATGGGAAATGCTATCAATATCTTTTAAGTTTTTTCCTTCAAATAAAATATCTCCAGAATCAGGACTTATAATTTTACCTAGAAGCTTAAGTAGAGTTGATTTTCCACTTCCACTTGGTCCACTTATACATGTTACTTGACCTTTTTTAATATCCATATTATCTATTTTTATAATATTTTTGTATCTAACATTTTTTAGTTTAAACATATGAAATCCTTTACAAAACATAAAAACCTTTCTATAACTTATTTTACAATATATCCAACCAATTTAAAAGTATGTTAAAATAAAAAAAGAATAAAATATTTGACAAAGAGTATTTTTATGGCTATACTATTATAGTAACGTTAAAACAAGCCCAGATAGCTCAGTTGGTAGAGCAGCGGATTGAAGCTCCGCGTGTCGGCAGTTCGACTCTGTCTCTGGGCACCAAATTTGCGGAAGTGGCTCAGTGGTAGAGCATCGCCTTGCCAAGGCGAGGGTCGCGGGTT
>JBQDYR010000064.1:0-9763 GCA_052105355.1 Anaerococcus sp. | reverse complement strand
CCATTGGCCATTTATTTCTTTGATAATGATGGAAATATGATGACTGATACCAACCAAAAAAATAAATGGCCAATGGTGGTACTTTGATTTTTATGGTGAAGGGAAAAAGACTAACGGAAAGTTTAAAAAGGGTTGGTATGGAGATTATTATTACTTCGATGATGGAAAAAAAGCCCAAGGTTATCAAAAAATAAATGGAAAGCTCTACTACTTTGACGATAGATACTATAATAAAAGAAAAAATTTCTATGGAGCTTTTGATTTTAAAGCATATTATTTTGATGCAAATGGTGTAGGAAAGTTTATAGGAAATATTTCCAAGAAAAGACATGCATCTGGTACAGAAGGATTTAAACCAGGACAAACTAAAAATATTGGAAGATTTACACCATATTATAGCCAAAGAGACTATAGGTGGGCAGGTAGGCCTTTTGCAAGAACTGGTAGTAACTTTGATGCAATGGGATGTGGATCTACAGCCATGGCAATGGCTCTATCTAGAGTGAAAAAAGATTCCGGTATTTATCCAACTACAGTTGCCAAAGATGCTTGGTACTATACCAATTGGGAAGGAACAGAGTGGGAGTTTATTCCAGATGAAGCAATAAGATATGGTCTAAAAGCTTATAGAGTTCCTATAGATCAAATAGCTCTTTCTCAAGCTCTAAAAGAGGGGCCTGTAGTAATAAGAGTAAGTCCAGGTAATTTTATAAATGCTGGACACTTTATGGTTTTAGATTCTTACAATAGCGGATATTTCTATATTAATGATCCTTATTATTGGCACAATACTGCCAATAAACACTACTTTGCAAAGGTAAAGCAATCTACAACTACAGCTTGGCTTATAAAATAAGAAAAATAGCGAGTTTTTATGGTTTCCATAAAGCTCGCTATTTTTATTTCAAAAACTATTTATCTTATTTTTGTTGTAAAAATTCGTCTATATTTTTAGCCGCTTCTTTTCCTGCCCCCATAGCAAGAATTACTGTTGCTGCTCCACTTACAGCATCTCCTCCAGCAAAAACTCCATCTTTGCTAGTCATGGTAGAATCATCTATAATTATTCCACCCCATGATTCAGTTTTAATATCTTCATTGGTTTGTTTGATAAGTGGGTTTGGTGATTGTCCAATAGCAATTATAACACTATCAAAGTCTACAGATTCATACTCTCCTGTTGGAATTGGTTTTCTTCTTCCAGAAGGATCTGCTTCTCCAAGTTCCATTTTTTCAAGCTTAACTTGTTTTACCCATCCATCTTCTCCTATTATTTCTACAGGATTGTGGAGGTTCATAAAGTTAATTTCTTCTTCTCTAGCATGATGACTTTCTTCAACTCTAGCAGGCATTTCCTCAAAGCTTCTTCTGTATGCAACAGTTACATCACAACCTAGTCTTTTAGCGCTTCTAGCAGCATCCATTGCGACATTTCCACCACCTACAACACATACTTTTTGACCTAAAGCTACTGGAGTATCATACTCTGGATATTTATATGCTTTCATTAGGTTCATCCTAGTTAAAAATTCGTTGGCAGAGTAAACTCCATTGAGATTTTCTCCTGGAATATTTAAAAACCTTGGAAGTCCTGCTCCAGTAGAAACATATATAGCTTCATAACCTTGTTCAAATAATTCATCAAGGCTTATAGTTCTTCCAACTATGGTATTGGATTGTAGTTTAACACCAAGTCCAATAACATTTTTCAATTCTTTTTGAACAAGTTTTTTTGGAAGTCTAAATTCAGGTATACCATACATTAAAACTCCACCAGCAGTGTGAAATGCTTCAAACATAGTTACATCGTAACCAAGTTTTGCAAGATCTGCTGAGCATGTTAGTCCTGATGGTCCTGCACCAATTACTGCTACTTTTTTATTTTTGCTGTAAACTTCTACTGGTTTGTTATAAGAATTAGACATGTGGTGGTCTGCTACAAATCTTTCAAGTCTTCCTATTCCTACAGGTTCTCCATTCTTTCCTCTAGTACAAACACCTTCACATTGACTTTCTTGAGGACAAACTCTACCACAAATAGCAGGAAGATTGTTTGTATCTGAAATTAATTCATAGGCCTTATCTAGGTTACCTTCTGTAATTTGATGTATAAATTGTGGAATTTTTACAGAAACTGGACATCCACTTACACATGGTTGATTTTTACATTGAATACATCTATTTGCTTCTTCTTGTGCCATTTCAAGAGTGTATCCAATATTAACCTCTTCAAAGTTTTTGTTTCTTACCTTAGGGTCTTGTTCTGGCATAGAAACTTTTTCTTTACTCATATTAAATTTTGCCATTTCTTACCTCTCCTGTTAAATTACAAATATGTTCGCTTTCTTCTTTCTTGTAATTTTTTGCTCTATTCATTGCTTCATCAAAGTCAACTTCAAATGCATTAAAGTCAGGACCATCAACACAGGCAAATTTCATCTCTCCACCGACAGTTAGTCTGCAGCAACCACACATACCTGTTCCATCGACCATAATTGAGTTCATACTTACTATGGTTGGAATATCATATTCTTTTGTAATAAGAGCAACATTTTTCATCATTATAACTGGACCTATTACTAGAACCAAGTCATATTTTTTACCTTCTTCAAGATTCTTTTTCAAAAGATCAGTTACGAAACCATGATAACCATAAGAACCATCATCAGTTGTTATATAAAGATTACTAGAATTTTCTTTTAATTCATCTTCTAAAATTATAATATCTTTATTTTTAAAGCCCATTATTACATCTGTGTGGGCTCCGATTTTATGTAAATATTTTGCTTGAGGATATGCTATTGCAGTACCAAGTCCTCCGGCAATTACACATACATTTTTGCCTTCGTATCCATCTAGTTCAGTAGGTTTTCCTAAGGGACCTACAAAGTCTAAAAATCCATCTCCAGCCTTTAATTTATCCATTCTCATAGTAGTGCCACCAACTATTTGAACAATAATAGTTACGTTCTCATCGTCTGTTTCAGATATAGTAAAAGGAACTCTTTCTCCCTTTTCATCTAGTCTTAAAATTATAAATTGACCAGGTTTAGCTCTTTTAGCTATTTCTGGTGATCTAACTACAAATTTTATTGTAGTATCATTCAAATTTGTTTTTTCAATTATTCTAGCCATTTTACCCTCCATTCTATTATTTTAGCTATTTTTTTGTTAATTTCAAGTTTAATATTTTTTCATACTAAAATTCTTATAAGATGAAAATTATAATTAAAATAGTAAAGTATCTAGAAAGACAAGAAAAGGAGGTCTTATGAGAGAAAAAAATTCTTATACAAACAAAGAATTAATAAAAAAATTTATACCGTATTATGGATCGTATAAAAAAGATTTTTTTCTTGACATGTTTTCAGCTTCTATGACGACAATCTGTGAACTTGTATTACCAATAATTTTGTCCATGCTCACAGACTCAGCTCAAGATGGATCATTATCTTATTCTTTAATAATAAAGTTAGGAATTTTATTTTCTATAACAAAAATTATAGAAATTGCGGGAAAATATCTGATGCAATCAATAGGACACATTATGGGGGCTAAGATAGAAAGAGATATGAGAAGGGATGTTTTTCACCACCTTTTGACCATGTCAGATGCCTTCTTTAGTGAAACAAAGATAGGTCAGCTTATGTCTAGAGTAACTACAGACCTATTTGATATAACTGAATTTTCTCATCATTGTCCAGAAGAATTTTTCATAGGAGCAGTAAAACTTTTAGTGGCCTTTATAGTTTTAATAAATATAAATGTGCCTTTAGCCTTAGTTATTTATATTCTTATGCCTATGATGTTTTTTGCATCAAAAAGTAAAAGACAAGCTTTTAGAATCACGCAAAAAAATGAAAAGATTCAAATAGGAAATATCAATTCAAATATTGAAGATACTCTTCTTGGAATAAATGTAGTAAAATCATTTGCCAACGAAGGAGTAGAAAAGAAGAAATTTAAACAAGGAAATGACAAGTTTGTAGATATAAAGAGAAAAACTTATTACTACATGGCTTCCTATAATATGATTAATCAAATATTTTCAGGTTTTATGTATGCAGTTTTGATATTTATGGGTGGATCCATGGTTTTAAATAATAAGATTTCAGCAGGTAATCTAGTGGCCTTTACATTGTATTTAAACACTTTAATTGCCACTGTGAATAGACTTGTTCAATTTACAGATCAATTCCAAAGAGGACTTACAGGAATTGAAAGATTTACTGAAGTAACAAATCTAAAAACCGATATTTATGATCTTGAGGGATCTGAAGAATTAAGTTTAGTAGATGGAAGAATTAAGTTTAATGATGTATATTTCAAATATCCTGACCAAGTTGAAGACGATGAATGGATACTTGAGGATATTAATTTTGAAATTAAAAAAGGTGAAAATGTTGCTTTGGTTGGACCTTCTGGTGGAGGAAAAACAACTATAACAAAACTAATTCCAAGATTTTATGAAGCGACTAAGGGTCAAGTAATGATAGATGATAAAAATATTAAAGATTTTACCCTAGAAAGTTTACGAGACCATATAGGTATAGTCCAACAAGATGTTTATCTATTTTCAGGTTCTATAAGAGAAAATATAGAATATGGTGACCAAAATGCAACAGAAAAAGATGTTATAGAGGCTGCAAAATTAGCTGGTGCTTATGACTTCATTATGGAACTTCCTTTAGGATTTGATACCTATATTGGAGAAAGAGGAATCAAGCTTTCAGGTGGACAAAAACAAAGAATTTCTATTGCTAGAGCCTTTCTTAAGAATCCACCAATCCTTATTTTAGATGAAGCTACATCAGCTCTTGATAATAATTCAGAAAAAATAGTTCAAGATTCACTAGAAAAACTTACCAGGGGAAGGACAACACTAACAATTGCCCATAGGCTTTCAACTATTATAAATGCAGATGAAATTTTAGTTTTAACAGAAAAAGGGATAGTAGAGAAAGGAAGTCATAAACAACTTCTTGATAAGAAAGGAATCTACTATAATCTTTATAACTCAAGCAATGAAGAATTGTTTGGATAGAAAATGGAGATATAATGGAAAAATTTTTTACAAATAAAAGAAATGCTATTTTGATTAGTATTTTTGCTATGATTTTGTGGGGAAGTGCAATTCCCCTAATTAAGTTTACTTATCAGTATCTAAATATTACAAGCGATGATACTGGTTCAAAAATTTTGGTAGCTGGGATGAGATTCTTCATGGCTGGAATCTTATCCTATATTTATTATTATATTATTGAGAAAAAATCCAAAACTAAGGAAGTTAATAGTAAATTAAAATTAAAGTTTGTTGTAGTTTTAGCCTTGATACAAACTTTCCTACAATACTTCTTTTATTATATTGGTCTTTCTCATATAGAAGGATCTAAGTCATCGGTTATTCAGGCATCCAATGCATTTTTCTCTGTAATAATAGCAGTTATTCTTATAGAAGATGAGCATCTTACTTTAAAAAAGATTTTAGCTTTGATATTTGGAACGATTGGAATACTAATAGTAAATCTAAATGGACTTGGAGAATTTAGCTTTAGTTTTACTGGTGAAGGATTTATAATATTTGCCACACTTTTTGGAGCTTTAGCAAATGTATTTTTAAGAAAGTATGGAAAAAACTACAATTCATTTACACTTATAGCAAGCCAGTTTATTGTTGGTTCTATACCTCTAATTATTATAGGAGCAATTAGTCATCAGGCAGATATTAGCTTGGATTTAAGACTTTTCTTGTATTTATCTTATGGAGCTTTTATATCAGCAACTGCGTTTTGTTTATGGACTTTGGTACTAAAGTATAACCAAGCAAGTGAGTTTTCAATATATAAACTATTTGTTCCAATATTTGGAACTATATTTTCTATAATATTTTTGAAAGATCCATTAACCCTAAGATTGATTTTAGGATTAGCCTTTGTACTTACAGGATCTAGAATTTTAAATAAGAAGTAATAATATAAAAGTAGCACCTTGTTTATACAGGGTGTTATTTTATTAAGAACAAATAATTGTAAATAAATAAGCTAGACACAATCTTTGTAGATAGGTATAATTCATTTAAGATTGGAGAAAAAATTTTGAAAAAAACATTAGGAAAAATCCTGCATGGTTTTGCCACAGGTTTATCATACATATTTAATTTTTTTATTAATTTAATAAATTTGATAGTTACGGTTTTCGAGGGAATTAAGCAAATATTATTGCTTGTGGGATGCTCATTTATATTTATATTCCCTATATTTTTCTTTGCTTTACCAAATGAGTTGGTAGTATTGATATTTTTAGCTGTTACAATTCCATTTTTAGGAACTAGATTTGTTTCGCTTTTAAGATATGCGTCCTATACTTTAACAGAATGGATGTATGATAAGGCTGATACTTTAATAACTGGAGAAAAAAAAGGCTATGACAATCTTTCGGACTATTCAAATAAATATAAGGAAGAGCAAGAAAGATTAAGAAGAAGAAAAGAAGAAGCGGAAAGACAAAGACAACAAGACGAGTTTAATAGAAGATTCGAAGATTTTACTAAAGGATTTAGATTCTATGATTTTACAGATGGGTCCTTTGGAGATTATGGTAGTTTTTCTGGTTACGGTCAAACAGGTAGTCAAAATCAAACTTACGGTCCAAGAAATATTGGTTTTAAAGAAAAATATGAAAGGGCTTGTGATACACTAGAAGTACCTTATGATGCAGATGAATATCAAATTAAACTAAACTATAGAAAATTAGCTAAAATCTACCATCCAGATATTAATAAAAGTACGGATGCTACAGAAAAGTTTCAAGAAATAAATGATGCTTATGAATTCTTATCTAAGGAAAACATAAACCAATACCAAAGAATGTATAGATAATTTTGTATTATACAAGTTTTTTTAGAAAAAGAGGAGGAATATGGACCAATTAAGAATAAATAATAATCATGAGGCCATGTTGCTACTAGAAATTGCTTCAAATGCAGGAGAATTGCTTCTTGAAAATGGAGCCGAAGTATATAGGGCTGAAGAAACAGTAGAAAGAATAGTTTCTTCAGTAAAAGATATAAAATATGTTGATGTCTATTCAACCTTTAACGGTATTATGATTTCCTATCAAGTAGGATCAGATATTAAATCTAGCGTAAAAAAGATAAAGTCAAGAAAGTATAATTTATCTAAAATAAATAAAATAAATAGTTTTTCAAGAGATTTCTGCCAAGGTAAGTATGGTTTTTATGAATCTTTAGAAATTTTAGATAAAATAAATAAGGAACAATCAGTTCCAAAAGTATATGAAATTATTGGAGTTGCAATAGCTACAGCAGCTTTTACAGCAATTATTAATAAAAATGCTATAGAAATACTTGTTGCTTTTTTTGTAGGTTTAATGGCAGTAATAATTACAACAAAAATTGAAAAGAAGAATTTAGGTTTCTTTTTAAATAATTTTCTTACTGGAAACTTAATTTCACTTTTCACCCTCGGTTTTAGTTATTTTTTACCAAGTATAACTATAGATAATATTATAATTGGAGCTATGATGCCATTTTTAGCAGGTGCTTTACTGACAACAGGTGTTAGAGATTTGATGAGTGGAAATGTAAATAGTGGTCTTACAGCAGCTTTAACTGCTATACTCACTACAGTAGCCCTTGCTTTAGGCGTAGCTTTTCCAATGCAAATAATGGCCTTATAGGAGGTAATATGGATATATTATTAGAGTTTATAATAAGCCTTATAGCAACTATGGGGTTTGCTTATTCATTTTCTGCTCCTAAAACAGCTGTTATTTTTTCAGGGCTAGTAGGAGCAACTGGTTGGGTTATTTATTTTGTTTTGATAAAAAAAATTAATAGTATCTATATATCTACTACTGTTGCAGCTTTTGTAGTAGGTACATTAGGAGAAATTTTTGCAAGGAAATTTAGGATGCCTTCATCTTGTTTTACAATACCAGGAATTTTGGCTCTTGCTCCTGGTACATCTATTTTCTATATGACCTCTTATTTTATTAATAATAATAGGACTCTTGCAATAGAAAAAATGTTTGATGCAATTGTTATTAGTGGTTCTATATCTTTTGGAATATTACTTGCTTCAGTATGGTCAAGATCTTTAAGAAGATTTAAACTATCAAATCGTTATAGGACAAAAAACAGAAGAAAAAAGATTAAATAGGAGGGCCGAACTTGGATAGAGCCAAAGATGAACAAAATCTATATATCCAAACAGAAGAAGAAATAATGATGCTGTTAGAAATTTGTGCGGTGTCTGGGGCTCTGCTTTTAAGAAATGGAGCAGAAATCTATAGAGTAGAAGATACTATAGAAAGAATAATAAAATCTAGAAAAAATGTAAAAGATGCCGATGTTTATTCAACATTAAATGTTATAATGATATCTTTTAATGTCAATGGACGTATTTACTCAAATGTTAGAAGAGTAAAGGATAGAGGTAACAATCTTTTATATGTAGATTATGTAAATACATTTTCAAGAAATTTTTGTGGTGGAAAATATAACTTGGAAGAAGCACTTGTAGAGCTTGAAAAAATAAGAACTTCTGGAGGAACTGGAAAATTTCTTATAACCTTTGGAGCATCATTATCAGCATCAGCCTTTACAGGTCTGATTGGAGGAAATATTTCTCAATGCATAGTAGCCTTTTTTGTAGGGCTTTTTTCTTGGCTGATACATCTAAAGGTGGAAAAGAAAAAATATGGTTATTTTATAGACACCTTAATAAATGGAATACTTGTATCAACTTTTGCTATTCTTTTTACGGAAATTTTTAATATGAATGCAAGAGATCTTATTATAATAGGTGCAATAATGCCATATCTTCCAGGTGTGATACTAACAAACTCTATCAGAGATCTTATGACAGGTGACACTACAACAGGCCTTATAGGAGTATCGCAAGCAATACTTATATCAACAGCATTAGCAATTGGGGTTGCACTTCCATTAGGATTGATAAATTAGGAGAGTTTTATGCCATTTATATTAGAATTAATAGTGTCTTATTTATCGTCAGTTGGGTTTGCATATTTATTTGGATGTCCCCATAAGGCTGCTCTTTCTTCAGGAATAGTAGGTTCAATAGGGTGGATGATTTACAAAATAGCTTCTAATCACTTTTTAAGTTTATATTTAAGTGTAATACTAAGTTCTTATGTTACTGCAATACTAGGAGAGGCATTTGCTAGAAGTTTTCGTATGCCAGCATCTATGTTTATTATTCCTGGTATAGCTAATCTTGCTCCGGGTTCTGGCATTTATTACACTCTAACTTATTTTGTTCAAGAAAAAAACGGACTTGCTTCAGATAAATTAGTAGAAACACTTTTAATAGCTGGATCAATAGCCTTTGGAATAACACTTGCATCAGCAGGATCCAAATCATTAAGAAGATTTAAGTTTAGAAGATCAGATAGAATTAAATATACTGTCAATAAATCAATAAAAGGAGATAAAAAATGAAAGAAAAAATTATATATTTAGCAGGTGGATGTTTCTGGGGCTTAGAGGCCTACTTTAAAACAATAGATAGAATTGTAGACACTGAAGTTGGTTATGCTAACGGAAATAGAGATAAAACTTTTTATGAAATAGTACCAATAACAGGACATGCAGAAACAGTGAAAGTAACTTACGATAGTGAAATAATTTCCTTAGATAAAGTATTAGAATATTTTTACTATATAGTAGATCCATTTTCTATTGATAAGCAAGGAAATGATACTGGTAGTCAATATAGAA
>JBQDYR010000063.1:0-9772 GCA_052105355.1 Anaerococcus sp. | reverse complement strand
AGCCATCTCATTAATATTAGTTTTATCATAAATCCCTTTTGTATACCAAAGCCTTGATTTTTTGTGAGGCCCCTGGCAATACTTTTCTCTTAGAGCATAATTTTCTTTAGATGAAAATATGGACTTTCCAAAAACTGATTCTATTTGTTCATCTTGTTTTTTAGAGTGTTTAGCTTTTATAGTGTAGACAATAGATGATAATCCATTACTTTGATCTTTTTTATCTTCAGAAAAAAGATATGAAGGTCTTATAGATCTTTCTAATGGATGAAAAGCAAAAACTGGTAAAGTTTTTCTTATAATTTTTGAAAAAGCACTGGATTTTTTTTCTGGATTAAATTTTAAATACTTAATGTATGTATGGATCAAAGTATTTTCTAAATCATAAAAAGTCACATCATCTGAGAAAGTTAAATTTTCATATATTTGCTTTTCTTTTTTTGATAAAGATTTTTTCTTTATATCTAGTATATCTCTCATCCTTTGAACTTGAATACTATAAAGAAGAGGATTTTGAAGAGCGAATTTTCTTCTGTGAGGGTCATTTTTATCTAGAAAGAAATTTTCTGCATACTCTTTTCTCAAAGTCTTAAGTACCGGCCTTACTTTAACTTCTTTTTTATAGAGTACCTCTTCTAGACATATCCAGGTCAGATAGTCATAGGTTCTTGATTTGAGTGAATCTTCCCATTGAGAAAAAAGCTTATCCATATTTTCTTTTCCAAAATACTTTACAGCAAGTCCTATTACTATATTAAAATAAAAATCAGGATCACCAGAAATATCATTTCCTATGAATCCAGGAAAATAATCATATGAATTAGCAGAGTTCCAAATAATGTTAAATATTCTTTTTTCTTGATTTCGAGAATTTAAACTTCCCATTAGAAAAATATTTCTCCGTAATCAATGTTCTTATCAAATCTTGCTTTAATCACATCTCTCATCAAGTCTTTTTCAAAATCATCAAAAACCTTATTTATAAGACTCATTTCAAGAGCCTTATATAGTGTGATACCTTGTTTTACAAGATCTATTCCATCAAATATACCTCTAAGATCTGGTCCAGAAGGAGAAATTTCTCCTGCTTCTGACTTATACTTTAGATCAAAAAATAAGTAGACAAACTGATCTACATAGGTTTTATTCATTTTTGGATATTGTTTTTCTATAAGCTTTCTTAGATTTTCTTCTGAAATACTAGGCATTTGAATTACAACAAACCTTGATAAAAGCGCTTCATTTAAATCTCTAGTTCCTTGATAACCATAGTTCATTGTCGCAATAAATCTTGTTGCAGGATGTAAATTTATGTTTTCATATCCAGGAACATCTATTATCCTTCTATAATCAAGGCTAGCATGAAGAACTGCAATAGCTTCATTTTTTGCCATATTAATTTCATCTAAAATAGCAAAACCACCATACTTGGCTGCTGAATAAATTGGTCCTGGTCTAAAAACTACATTTCCTTCTTCCAAGGTATCCGTACCTATAAGAATTGAAGAATCCATATTCACATGAAAAGATACATTCCATAAGGGTCTATGGAAAATTTGGGCAAGATTTTCACAAAGAACATTTTTACCTGTAGATTTCTCTCCTACTAAGAGTAAGTTTTTACCAGAAAGTATGGCAGCTATAGCTTCTTTTAAAATATCGTCTCCAAAGAAATTAAACCTTGGATCTGGTATTCTGGAAAGAAATCTTTCTTCTGTTTGATATATATTTTTAAATTTTTCGATTTTATTTTTTTGAAATTCTAACATAATTACCTCTATAAAGATTATATCACTTTTTAGATTTTCTACTTGGAGAGATAAAAATGATATTGGTAAGTTTTTGTGTAGGTTTATCTTGAAAAATACTAAGTCGATAGTATAATTATAGTAAGCGTGAGTGGACTTTTCCACTCTTTTATTTTTGTAAGGTCAAGATTTGTGAAAAGAGGTGAAGAAATGGATTTAATAACAAGATTAAAAGATGAATTTACAGGGGATATAGAAGATTTAGGATATGAACTGGTTGATGTTGAATTTAAATCAGAAAACGGTGAAAGATTTCTAAGATTTTATATCTATAATGAAAAGGGTATAGATGTTACAGATTGCGAAAAAGTTTCTGGTTTTTTGGATGAGAAACTTGATGAGCTTGATTTGATTAACAAATCTTATTATTTGGAAGTATCCTCACCTGATTTATCAAGACCATTAAAAACAGATAGAGAACTTGAAATACACAAGGATGAACTACTTGAAATAAAGCTTAAAAATGGTGAAATATTTATTGGAAAGATAAAAGAAATAACAGAAGAAGACTTAGTATTTTCTTTGGAAGATAATGGAGAAAAACTTGTGAAAAAAGATGATGTTAAGACTATCAAAATTAAGATAGTTTTCTAAGGGGGGGAATTATGAATAAAGATTTTATACTTGCCTTAGAAGAACTAGAGAAAACTAAAAATGTTAGCAAAGAAGTTATTTTAGAAGCTCTAGAAAAAGCTTTGGTAAAATCTTATCAAAAAAATTATGATAATAATGAAAATGTAGATGTAGTTATCGACCAAGATACTGGAGAAATAGAAGTTTATTCTTTAAAAACTGTAACAAGTGAAGTTTTAGATCCAATACAAGATATACTCTTATCCGATGCAAGAAAATTAGATTCTGGCGTAGTTGAAGGAGATGTTTGTAGGGTAAAGCTTGCACCGAAAAATTTTGGAAGAGTTGCAGCCCAAACTGCAAGAAATATAGTTATACAAAAAATTAGAGATGCACAAAGAGATGCTGTCTATGGAGATTACTTAGATAGATCAAATGAACTTGTGACAGGTACTGTTCAAAGAAGTGACAAATATAATATTTATGTAAACCTTGATAAAATTGAAGGTATCATACCTTTAAAAGAACAAGTTAAAAACGAAGTATATAGTCCAAACGAAAGAATTAAAGTTTTAATTAAAGATGTAAAAAATACTACTAAAGAACCACAAGTTATCTTATCAAGAGCTTCAGAAAACTTGGTAGTAAGACTTTTTGAACTTGAAGTTCCAGAAATAACCAATGGTATTATAGAAATTTATTCTATAGCAAGAGAAGCAGGCTCTAGAACAAAAATGGCAGTATTCTCAAATGATGATACTATAGATAGTGTCGGAGCATGTATTGGTTTTAAAGGAGCTAGAGTAAATTCTATTGTAGAAGAGCTACATGGTGAGAAAATTGATATAATAAACTATGATAAGAATGTTCAAACTTATATATCAAATGCTTTATCGCCAGCTGAAATAATAGAAACACTAGTTAATGAAAACAAAAAACAATCCTTGGTTGTAGTAAGAGATGATCAACTTTCCCTTGCTATAGGTAAGGAAGGTCAAAATGCAAGACTTGCAGCAAGACTTACAGGATGGAAGATTGATATAAAAAGTGAAGAAGAATATAAAAACTTGACTCAAGATCAAATAGACGAAATCCTTGGACTTAATGAAGTTTATGAAATTGAAGAAAATCTAGAAGATAATCTTTTTGATTTAAATACAGAATCTGATGAAGAAAATTTAAATAAAATTACAGATGTTGAAGAAGTTGATAAATTAGAAGAATCTTTCGAAGAGGAAACTTTAAACCAAGATCATATTGTTAATGAAGAAGATATAGATGATTTTGAAGATTTAGAAGAAGAATAGAAATCTAAATTTATGGTAAAGATATGAAAACTAAAAAAATACCACAAAGAAAATGTGTTGTTTGTGGGCAAATTAAAGACAAAAACGATCTTCTAAGAATTGTTAAAAACAAGGAAGAAGGAGTTATCGTTGATGAAAGTGGAAGAAAAAATGGCAGAGGAGCTTACATTTGTAAGTCAAGAGAATGCCTAGAAAAAGCAAAAAAAACAAATAAGCTAGCGAAGGTTTTTAAAACTGAGGTAAATAATGATCTTTATGAGGAGATTAGTGCTTATGAATTAAAATGAGGTGATTAGATGGCTAAAAAAGTTAGAATTTATGAATTAGCAAAAAAATACAATATGCCAGCAAAGGAAATGGTGGACAAATTACAGAAAGATTTCGATTTAGATATAAAATCTCACATGTCAGTTCTTTCAGGAGAAGAACTTGAACTTGTGGACTCTTACTTTAGTGAAGAAACTGAAGAAAAGAAGGAAGATAAAAAATCTGAACAAAAGTCAGACCATAAAAAAGAAGATAAACCAAAAGTAAAAGAAGAAAAATCTTCAGAAGTTATGGAATCAAAAGAAGATAAGCCTTCTTCTAAACAAAGAAAGAAAAAGAAAAATAGGAAGGCAAAAAAGAATAAGGGTAAGAAGACCATAAAAACTGATATTAAGGCTGATGCAGAAAAAGATGGTGGAATAATGATACCAGAATCTATTTCAGTTAAGGCTTTTGCAGAAAGAATTGAAAAAAATCCTAATATGATTATAGGAAAATTAATTCAACTTGGAGTTATGGCAGGACTAAATGATCAAATTTCCTTTGAACAAGCAGAACTTATAGCTCTTGATTTGGGTACAGAAGTTACTTTGGAAGAAAAAATCAACGAATTAGAAATGCAAGGAAAAGATTTGGATTATGAAGATAAAGAAGAAGATCTAGTATCCAGACCACCAGTAGTTTCAGTAATGGGTCACGTTGACCATGGTAAGACTTCTATCCTAGATGCTATAAGAAATACCAATGTAACTCGAGGAGAAGCAGGTGGTATTACCCAACACATCGGTGCTTCAATGGTTGAAGTAAACGATAAACCTATTGTATTTTTAGATACACCAGGCCATGAAGCCTTTACACAAATGAGAATGAGAGGGGCTCAATCAACTGATATCGCAATACTTGTAGTAGCGGCAGATGATGGAGTTATGCCTCAAACTGTAGAAGCTATAAACCATGCTAGAGTAGCAGATATTCCAATAATAGTAGCAATAAATAAGATAGATAGACCAAGTGCAGATCCAAATAGGGTAAAACAAGAATTAATGCAACATAAACTTGTTTCTGAAGAGTGGGGTGGAGATACTATAATAGTAGAAGTTTCTGCTCACACAGGAGAAGGAATCCAAGAATTATTAGAAATGGTGCTTTTACTTGCTGAAATGCAAGAATTAAAAGCAAATCCTAATAGAGATGCAGTTGGATTAATAATTGAAGCCCAACTTGATAAATCAAGAGGACCAGTTGCTACAGTTCTAGTTCAAAAAGGAACCTTACATGCTTCAGATTATGTAGTAACAGGATCTACAAGTGGTAGAATTAGAGCAATGTTCAATCACAAGGGAGAAGCAATAGAAGAGGCAACTCCTTCTATGCCAGCACAAATTTTAGGTCTTGATGATGTAGCAGAAGCTGGAGATAAAATCTATGCAGTAGCTGATGAAAAAATAGCTAGAGAATATGCTGAACGTGCCAAAGAGCAAAAAAGAGAAGAAAGACTTATCCAACAACAAAATACCAACCTTGAAAGTATGTACTCAGACATTAAGGAAGGTGACCTAAAGGAATTAAACATCATAGTAAAAACTGATGTTAGAGGTACTGTAGATGCTGTAAGTTCCTCATTTGTAGAACTTTCAAATGAAGAAGTAAAAGTAAATGTTATTGCAGGATCTGTTGGAGGTGTAACTGAATCTGATGTGCTTTTAGCTCAAGCATCTAATGCTATCATTATAGGATTTAATGTTAGACCAACTCAGGGTGCTCTTCAAATGGCAGAAGAAAATAACATAGAAATTAGAACTTACTCTATAATCTATGAAGCCATAGAAGAGGTAGAAAAAGCCCTAAAGGGTATGTTAGATCCAGAATTTAAGGAAAAAGTTTGGGGAAGAGCTAGGGTACAACAAACCTTTAAAGTTCCAGGAGCTGGAACAATTGCTGGTATACTTGTAACAAATGGTTCTATACCAAGAAAGGCAAACATAAGACTTCTAAGAGATAACGTAGTAATCTTTGATGGTCCAATCTCTTCTATGAAAAGATTTAAGGATGATGTTAAAGAGTTGAACAACGGTTATGAGGGTGGTATCGGTCTTGAAAGATTCAATGATATTAAAGATGGAGACGATATGGAAGCCTATGAAATGATTGAGGTTGAAAGAGACTAATGGATAAAAGAAGAGCTGCTAGAATAGCTGCAGAGATGCAAAAAGAAATTTCAAAAATTGTTATGGATGATTTAAATGATCCAAGGCTCACTGAAGATGTTCTAGTTTCAATAACAGATGTAGAAGTAACAAGCGATCTTTCCTATGCTGATATTTACGTATCAGTATTGGGAGATAAAAGTAAGCAAGAATCAGTCTTTGATGCACTTAAACAAGCTACCGGTTATATAAAACTTCTTATCGGAGAAAGGATGAGACTAAGATCCATGCCTGAATTTAGATTTAAAGAAGATATCTCTATAAAAAGAGGAGCTTATATGGATAAGTTAATCAAGGAAACAATTGAAAAAGACAAGAAGGATCATGATGATGAATAGAATAGGTCAAGAAAAAATTGATCTTTTTAAGAAAATGATCGATGAGAGTCAAAAAATATTGATTTCTGCACATGTCAATCCAGATGGAGATGCCCTAGGGTCATCTCTATCTTTACGAAGATCTTTAGAAAAATATGGTAAGGATGCTAAAGTTATTAAGATATCTGAAGTAGATGATTACCTAAAATTTCTTCCAGAGTTAAACTCTTATGAAGAAGTTGAAGAAGAAGACTTTGATTTATTTATAGTTCTTGACTGTTCAGAATTTGATAGGATTGGCGATGCTTATAAAATATTAAAGAAAACACCAAAAACTATAGTTGTTGATCATCATGTAGGCGGAAAGATTTCTTGTGACTTAAATATAATAGAAACAAAATCACCAGCAACCTGTGAGCTTATTTTTGAAATAATTGAAAGAACAGGTCTTCCTATGGATGAGAAAATAGCATATCTTTTATATACAGGTCTTGTTACAGATACAGGAAGATTTATGTACGAAAATGTTTCACCACAAACATTTAATGCTGCAGGAAAGCTATTAGATTATGGAGTAGATTTCCAAGACATCTACAAGAACCTTTATCAAAACAAAGAAAAATCTAAGATGAAATTTGAAAATGAAATTTTATCTAGAGTAGATTTCTTTGATAATAAGGCTTATGTAGGTATAGAGGAAAAAATCTGTAAAAAATATGGTGTTCAAATAGGAGATTCTGAATCTATAGTAAATATGCTAAGAGACTTAAAAGGGGTTGAGGTGGCTTGTATTTTAAAAGAATATGGACCGAATGACTTTAGAGTAAGTCTTAGAAGTAAAGAATATGTAGATGTTTCAGAAATAGCCAGAAATAATGGTGGTGGTGGACATATTAGAGCATCAGGATTTTCTATAAAAAAAGATAACTTTAAAGAAGCAGAACAAGTAATACTAAATATATTAAAGGATATTAATTAATGACAAGTGGAATCCTTAATATCAACAAAGAAAAAGGAATATCTTCTCAAAAGTGTGTCTATCTTGTAAAAAAATCCCTTGGAATAAAAAAGGTAGGACATACGGGAACTTTGGATTTGGAAGCAAGTGGGGTCTTACCAGTAGTAATAGGTAAGGCTACTAGAATTAGTCAGTATATTATGGATGAAGAAAAAGAATATGTTACTGAAGCTTTCTTTGGTAAAAGAACCGATACACTAGACTTTTCTGGCAAGGTTATTGATGAGTCTGATAGAACTTTTAACGAGAAAGATTTACTTGATACTCTTGATAGATTCAAAGGTGAGATTAGTCAAATACCTCCTATGTATTCTGCTTTAAAATACAAGGGGAAAAAACTTTATGATCTTGCAAGAGAAGGAATTGAGGTTGAACGAAAAGAAAGAAAGGTTAATATTTATGAGTTGGAACTCTTAGACTTTTCTTTTCCTAAGGCAACTTTTAGAGTGAAATGCTCCAAGGGAACCTATATTAGAACATTAATAGATGATATAGGAGAAGAACTTGGAACTTTCGCTTATGTTACAGCTTTAAAAAGAACTAAAGTTGGACTTTTTGATATTAAAGATGCCATAAAAAGTGAAGATTTAGAAAGTCTTGGTAGAGACTATATAATGACACAAATATATCAGACAGACTATCCTCTAACATCCTATCCAAGTATTAATTTAGATAATTCTTACTTTAAGCAGGCTACAAATGGTATGACAATGGTCATAGATCAAGAGCCTCTAACTAGCATTGTAAAAGTTTACTGTGATGGAAAATTTATAGGGCTTGGAAATACTTTTAAAAACAATGGTAAAAAACTTTTAAAAATGGAGAAGGTCTTTTATGACTAACAATATAAGAATTTTTGATTTAGATAAAAACGAAATAGACTTACATCCAAAGGCAGTTTCTTTAGGTAACTTTGATGGAATACATAGAGGTCATAGAAAGTTAATGGAAAAAAATATAAATCTTTCTAAACAATTTGGACTTATTCCATCAGTCTTACTTTTTAAAGAAAATACCAAAAATATTTTGAACGGAGAAAGAGAGTATCTTACCTCTTTAGAAGATAAAATTGAAATATTATCTGATTTGGGAATAAAATGTTTTTGTCTTTTGGATTTTAACGAAAAATTTAAAAATCTATCACCAGGAGAATTTATAGAAAAGATACTTTATAAAAAGCTGAATGCTAAATATGCAATAATAGGAAACAATTATCATTTTGGTAAGATGGCTAAGGGTGATAAGGATACCTTAAAAGCATATGAAGATGAATATGATTATAAAACATATGTGGTAGATTTTGAGATGGATGAAGATAGGATAATAAACTCTACTGATATTAGGCAAATGATTAGAGATGGTAATCTGAAAAAGGCTAATATGGAACTTACTAGACCATACAGGATGAAGGGAGAGGTTGTTAAAGGAATGCAGAGGGGAAGAATTTTAAACTTCCCAACAGCCAATTTAGACCCTTACTTTAAATATGTAAGTCCAAAATTTGGAGTTTACTTTACAAAAATTTATTTGGACAATGAAGTTTATTTTGCCCTTACAGATGTAGGAACAAATCCAACTTTTGAAAATGCTCATGTAAAAATTGAAACTTATATCCTAGATTTCTCAAAAGATATATATGGTAAGGAAATTAGCGTAGAATTTTTAGAATATTTAAGACCTGATTATAAATTCTCTTCCAAAGAAGAACTTATAGATCAAATGAATAAAGATAAGAAAAAAGCTTACGAATTAGTAGAAGTATATAAAAATAATTAATTCTATTTACACAAGATGATTTTTTTGATATAATTTCATAGATACCTTTGCTAGAGTTATAGGACCCTCGGCTTATCTTTGGCATACGGTGGATAAAAATTAGGAGGAATAAAAAACATGTTAACAAAAGAACAAAAACAAGCAATAATTAAAGAATACCAAGTAGACGAAAATGATTGTGGTTCAGCAGAAGTGCAAATCGCAATTCTTACACACAGAATTAAAGAATTAACTGAACACTTAAAAGCAAATAAAAAAGATCACTCTTCAAGAAGAGGACTTTACAAAATGATTAGACGTAGAAAAGGACTTCTAAATTATCTAAAAGATAGAGATATCGAAAGATATCGTCAAATCATTCAAAGATTGGGAATAAGAGGTTAATTATTGACGGGGATATACCCGTCTTTTTTGTAGTTAAAAAAATAGTTAGGAGAAACGATGGAAAAAACTTATAAATATCAGTCACAAAAAGGTACTGACCTAGAGATAACCATAG
>JBQDYR010000062.1:0-9794 GCA_052105355.1 Anaerococcus sp. | reverse complement strand
GGAAGAACAGTAGCTTCTGGAGTTGTAACAAAAATTATTAAATAATAGTTTTTAAACTGTAAACAAAAATAAGGCTGTTGGAGGATGAGAGTATCATTTCTCAGCAGCCATTATTTATATCTAGGAGTGGTAATTTATGAAATTAATAAGAAAATCTATAGTATTTGGACTTTTATCTTTATTTTTATTAACTTCTTGTAATAGGAGTAATAATAAAAATGAAGAGATTTTATCTAGTGATATAGAAAGTCAAGAAATAACTACAGATAGTATAGAAATGTCATCAGTAGAAAAGAAAAAACATCCCGTAGGTGAAGCTTATGAGGTAGGTGTAACTCCTGATGACTATAGTATGGATTATGATACTTCTAGGCTAAAAGATTTAAATAGTAAGAAGTCAGCTTTCTATCCTAAAGATGGGGTTAAAGGACTATATTTTAATACTTATAATATTTCTAATCCTGAAGTCTTTGATCATATAATGAATTTATTAGATACTACTGATTTAAATACTGTAGTCGTTGATATTAAAGATGACTGGGGTAACATAACTTGTAAGTTTGATACGGAAGATGAAGACATTGTTTATGCTACAAATTCTGTTTTTGATGCTAAAGAATTTGTAGATAAAATGCATAAAGAAAATGTCTATCTTATTGGAAGAATAACAACTTTTAAAGACTCAATAATTACAGAAAAGCATCCTGATTGGGGTTTTAAAAGCGAGGATGGTTCTTTATGGAAAAATGGTTCGGGCGAGGCCTTTATGAATCCATTTCTAAAGGAAGTAAGGGATTATGATATAAAAATTGCTGAACTTGCGGCTCAAGTTGGTTTTGATGAAATTCAATTTGATTATATTAGATTTCCGGAAGCTTTCGAAACTTTCGAAGAAAGCCTTACTTATTCTAAAGGTGATTTCGAAAATGAAAAATTAAGCGAAGGAGATTTGAGAGTTGAAGCAATAAGTTCCTTTGTAAAAAGAGCCAGAGAAGAATTACAAAATTACAACACTCCTACTGGAATTGATGTTTTTGGTTATGCTATGCAAGTAGGCAGAGCAGATGGTATAGGACAAGATTTCGAGCAAATGGCCAACCAGACTGATGTAATGAGTTCTATGATTTATCCGTCACACTGGTCACAATATTCTTTTGAGTTAGAAAAACCAGATTTAGAGCCCTATGAATTGGTAAAAAGGTATTTAGAAGAAGAACAAAAAACTTTTTCTAACCTAGAATACAAACCTCAATCTAGACCTTGGCTACAAGATTTTACTGCAACATGGATAGGTCAGGGAAATTATATGGTATATGATAAAGATGCTGTTGAAGCACAAATTAAAGCTATTTATGATATGGGTCAAAAAGAATTTTTACTTTGGAACGCATCTGGTGAATATACTACCGGTGTAGATTATTAAAGATATCTTGTATTGGAGATAAAATGAATCAAAAAATAATTAAAAGAATTGAGTTTTTCATTTATTTGGTAGAAGTTTTTATTTGTATAATAATTTTGGCTGCTGTTATATGCGGAATACCTGATCTTTTAAGATATGTGGTAACTGTTTTAAAAGAAAAAGATGTTATCGCTTCTTATCATTCGTTAAATGAATTTTTCAAGCATGCCCTTTTATTGGTCGTAGGAATTGAGCTTATAGAGATGATTATTTCACGATCTCATGAGTCTATACTAACACTTATATTATTTGTAATAGCAAGAAAAATGCTTGTATATTCTGGTGATATGTTTGATATTCTAATTAGTTCAATTTCAATAGCCATAATATTTTTAATAATAAAGTTTATAGCTAAGGATGAAAATTTAATAGCAAAATTAGATAAAACTTTTTCAGCTTCAGTTCCACTCAAAAAAATCAAATTGGAATATGGTATTGATGTACCTGTCGATATGGCTAATACTATAGGTGGTTTAGTTTATGAGCTAGCAAAAATTGAAAATATAGATGAAATAAAAGAAAATACGGCATTTGTTTATGGTGACTATATATATATGATAAACTCTATGCAAGATGGGGTTATTCAAAGAGTAAGAATAGAAAAGAATTATATTAAAGAATAGAATTTTAAAAAGGCTCTCACAAACATATCTTAGAAAAGATGTTTTATGTAAGAGCCATTTTTATTTGATTATATTCTATGATTTTTTCTAAATTTAGACGGAGTTATACCAACTTTCTTTTTAAATACCTGGTTAAAGTAAGATTGTGAATTAAATCCTACTATAGAAGAAATTTCTTCCATAGAGTGATTGGTTGATATAAGCAAGTTTTTAGTAACTTCAATTCTTTTTAAGATTAAATATTCTATAGGTGTTACCCTATAAGATTGTTTAAATTCCGAAATCAAATGAAATTTGTTCATAAATGCAATTTGTGACAAGTTTTCAAGTTTGATATCTTCTGCATAGTTGCTATCGATGTAGTTTTTGATATAGTCAATTTGTTTATTTACTTTTTTATCATGACTAAGTTCGATCTGATTTTTGAACATTCTTAATATATCTATAACAAGCACAGATGCTTTAGAATTTGCCATTGATTTTGAATATAACTTATTTGATGAAAATTCTTCTAAAACTTGTTTAAAACTTTCATAAATATATTCTTTATTTTCATCTAATTCAGTATAGAAAAATTTACTTGATTCAAGACTGTCAGGATCTTCATTAAAATTAACTATTGATATACTATCAATCCCTATTGAAAAATATTCTAATGATTCACTATCCTTGGAAGGATATATGCTATGTCCAATATTTGAATTTATTATCAAAAAATCATCGGTTTTTACATTGATACTAGTTTCTTCAATAGAAAACTTGCCTTCTCCACGTGTTATATAATAGAATTCTGTAAAAGGATGAAAGTGAATTCTTGAATTAAGCCCACTATCGAATGAATTTTTCTTAGCATATAAAACTTTCAAAAATAAATTTGAGATATCTGTTTGTTCATTTGTTGTGTTGTCTTCTATTGTCTTCATTTAATACTCCAGTTTTTTATTTTTATATTATAATTATACTAAAAATATATTTATAAACAAGTTTAATTTATTTATTTACTTAAATTTTATTAAAAAAATTTCAAATATAATGCGATATTCCAAAAATTTTATCTATATATATAAAATTTTATATAAACGATTAGATGATGTGTTTATAGTTTAAGATTTTGCTTTTTGATTTTATTAAAAATATTTTTAAATCAATTGAAGATATATCTGTATTTTAGGGTAAGTATTATTATAAATAGAACTTACAGAAGATTTGGAGATAATATGACATATATAAATACAATAGTTGAGAAACAAAGAGAATTCTTCCTTACGGGACAAAGTAGAAATGAAAATTTTAGATTAAAAAATCTAAGGGCTTTAAAAGATGCCTTAGATTTATATAAAGATAGGCTAATAGGAGCTTTAAAAATAGATTTGAATAAGTCTGTTTTTGAAAGTCATATGTCAGAGTTGTTGCTTATTTATGAAGAAATTAGATTTGCAGAAAAAAATCTCTTAGATTGGATGGAACCAGAAAGAGAAATAACATCTATGGCAGCTCTTCCTGGAAAGTCTTATACAGTATATGAACCTTTGGGAGTGAATCTAATTATTTCTCCTTGGAATTATCCTGCAATGCTTACTCTTGATCCTTTAGTGGCAGCAATTGCAGCCGGAAATACTTGCATAATAAAGGTTTCTGACAAGACAAAACACACAGGTGAAGTTTTAAGAGAAATGTTGAACTCAAGTTTTTCTAAAGAATACATTTATGTAGTTGATAATAAAAAAGTTTCTAAAGATGAACTTTTAGATCAAAAGTATGATCATATATTTTTTACCGGTTCAAGTAAGGTTGGAAAAACCATAATGAAGAAAGCTTCTGAAAATCTTACAAAAGTTACACTTGAGTTAGGTGGAAAAAGTCCGTGTATAGTTGATGAAACAGCGAATATAAAGCTTGCTGCTAAAAGAATTATGTGGGGTAAACTTTTAAATGCGGGTCAAACTTGTGTAGCACCTGACTATATATTGGCACATAAAGATATAAAAGAAGAACTAATGGCTGAACTTAAAGCTTTTGCAATAGAATTTTTTGGACCAAACCAAATAGATAATCCTGATTACCCAAAAATTATAAATAAAGATGCACTTACTAGACTTAAGTCGCTATTAACCTGGCAAAGCATTTATTATGGTGGTGAAAGTGATGTGGATAAAGAAAAAATCCAACCAACCATAGTTGATGTTGAAGATTTCAATAATAAATTAATGAAAGAAGAAATTTTTGGACCAATCCTACCGGTTATAGAATATGAAAATATTTTTTCTGTAATTAATAAGCTAAATAATCTAGATAAACCACTTGCTTTATATATGTTCTCAGAAGATTCAACTCATGTAGATAGGGTAATGTATGATGTTTCCTATGGAAATGGCTGTGTAAATGATACCATAATGCAAATTACATCAACTTACTTAGAATTTGGTGGAGTAGGTAAAAGTGGTATGGGTGGCTATCATGGTAAATATGGTTTTATGAATTTTTCAAATAGAAAATCTGTTATGGATAGAGCCACAAGTGTTGATATTAATCTAAGATATCCACCTTATTCTAAAGGTCAAAGTGCCTTAATAAAATTCTTAGAAAAATAAATATTAAAATTTAAGTTATTAAAAGCTCCAGTATTAAATAATATACTGGGGCTTTTATTGATATAAAGAAATCTTAAAAGTATAATACTTGTAATTAGAGGTGGTAAAGTGGGTTTAATTCCAGAAGAAAAAGTAAATCAAATTATAGAAAGTTCTGATATTGTCGCAGTTATAGGTGAATATGTAGATTTGAAAAAATCAGGATCTTCCTACAAGGGCTTATGTCCTTTCCATAATGAAAAAACTCCATCTTTTACAGTAGATGAGAAGAAACAATTGTTTCACTGCTTTGGTTGTGGCGCTGGTGGTAATGTTGTTTCTTTTATTATGCAAAAAGAAGGGCTTTCATATCCAGAGGCTTTAAAATACTTGGCAGAGAAGACTGGTATAAAGATAAACTATAGCCAAGGTGGAGAAAAAAATGAAAAATTAAATAGATTCTATGAAATTAATAGGGATATTATGATGTTTTTCTATAAAAATCTTTTAACTGAAAGAAAGGCTCAAACATATCTTAAGGATAGAGGACTTAAAAGTTCCATAGTAAATACTTTTATGCTGGGTTATGCAAAGAATTCATGGGATGATTTAGTAAAATATGTTACAGACAAAGACTACTTATTGGAAGATATAGAGAAGTTAGGATTGATAAAAAAATCTAAAAAGGGAACATATTATGATAAATATCGAGATAGGCTGATTTTTCCAATTATAAATCATTATGGTAAAATTATAGGATTTGGAGGAAGGGCAATATCAGGCCAGATGCCAAAATACTTAAACTCTCCAGAAAGTGAAGTTTTCAAAAAAAGATATAATCTTTATGGATTAAATGTGTTTAAAAAACAAAACAAGAGAGATATTATCCTTGTGGAAGGATATATGGATGTTATTGCTTTAAATAACAGGGGAGTAGATTTGGCAGTTGCATCTTTGGGCACTGCATTTACTCATGAGCAAGCCAAATTACTTTCAAGATACGCTGATAATATATATATTTGCTACGATTCAGATGAGGCAGGTGTTAAAGCAACTGATAGAGCTATAGAAATATTTTTGGAAGAAGATATTAAGCCTAAAATTATTTCTTTAGAAAAAGGACTTGATCCTGATGATTATATAAAAAAATATGGGAAAGATTCTTTTATTCATAAGATGAATGAAGCGTTGGATGTTTATAATTATAAATATAATAAGATTTTAGATATCTATTCAAGATCTAAAGATAACGAAAAGTTAGAAAAGCTTAATCTATTTGTCGAATTTATTGCTTCTATAAAATCTGATCTAACTAAAGATATATTTATTAATAATGTACACAAATTATTTGACATAGATAAACAAACTTTAAAAGACACAGTGGTAAGGTATAATCAAAAACATAGTCCAAAAATGAGCAACAAAGGGTATAATTATAGAAATAGTCAATTTACAAAAAGTAAAGTGATTGTTAAAAATAATGAAATAAGTATTAGCCCGAACGAGCTAGAGACCCTAAGACTTTTTTATCATCAAAGAGATAAATATAATGAAGATAAAAAGTTTTTTGATAATATTATAAAAGATGAAAGGGTATTGGCTTTAAAAAAATACTTGGAGACTAATAATATAGATAAAGAAACTTATAGTAAGTTTGGTTCAGAATTTCACTATCTTATAAAATACGTAAATGATCATACTAATCAAATAGTGGTTGATGAATTAAAAGATAGGATTGAACTAGAAAATAAAAAAAGACTTCTGAGAAAACTAAAATCTAAAAATAGTCATTCTAAGCTGGGGGGAAGAATTAATGACAAATGATAATAAGATGCTCGAAGATGATCTTCTAAATGAAATCATTGAAGAGTTCAAATCAATAAGCGAATCACAAGAGGGTGTAATAACGTATAAACAAATCAAAACTTTTGAAGCTTTAAAAGAAGTTGAAGAAGATGGTAGAAAATATGTTATTACTAGTCTTGTTTCTCAAGGGATAGAGATAGTTGAAGAACGAAGAACAGAAATTGATGAAGAAGAAGAAATTTCTGATGATTTAGATGATGATATCGATGATGACTTTGACGGCGAAGAAGAAATAAAAGAAGAGGAAATAGAAGAAGAGGTTCAAAAAAAAGCTAAACAAACGGTAGATACAATGTCTGGGGTTAAACTTGATGATCCTGTGAAAATGTATTTAAAAGAAATAGGTAAAGTTTCATTGCTTACAGCTAAAGAAGAGATAATTCTAGCAAAGAAGATGGAATGGGGAATTTTAGCTCAAAAAGTTTTAGATGGTAAAAAACTAAGTAAAACTGATAAAGAAAATTTAGCAAATGAAATCTTTTATGGAGATCTTTCTCTTACTATTTTAAATGCTGTCCATTCTCTTGAAAAAGATGAAGGCCTAACTCAAGAAGTAAAGTTAAATCTTGAGGGAATAATTTCTTGGGGCGAACATTTTAATAATATGCTAAGACAAGATTTATCAGATGAAGAGATTGATCAATTGAAATTAAGAGTCACAATTTGTAATATAGCTCAAAAATCTGCTAATGATGAAGTTTTGACAAAAAAAGAGGCAAACACTCTTTGTGACTTATTTGACTCTTTTGACAAAATGTTAAATGTAAAAGAATCAGATGAGCTTATTTCTATAGTATATTCTTCATTTACAGAATTAATATCTAAGGCTGCTAACAAAGATTCTCTTAAAAGAAATGATAAGATGCTAATAGAAAAAATGAAAGAGTTTGGGGATAAGGCATTAAAAATTATCAAAGATAAAAGAATTTCATCAGAAGAAGTAAGAGAGTTAGAACAAAAAGTAAGTAGAAGGAATATCTGTGTAAAAATTTTTGAAGGTGAACCTTTAGATGATAAAGATATAAGAATGCTTAATAGAGGAGTTTTTGATTGCAATAGAGCCAAACAAAAACTCGCAGAAACTAACCTTAGATTGGTAGTGTCTATAGCTAAAAAATATGTAGGCCGTGGGATGAGCTTTTTGGATTTGATCCAAGAAGGAAATATGGGACTTATGAAAGCTGTAGATAAATATGATTATTCTAGAGGATTTAAATTTTCAACATATGCTACATGGTGGATAAGACAAGCGATAACTAGGGCTATAGCTGATCAAGCAAGAACTATCAGAATACCAGTTCACATGGTAGAAACTATAAATAAACTTGTAAGAATACAAAGACAGCTTGTCCAAGAGCTAGGACGTGATCCATCAAATGAAGAAATTTCTGAACAAATGGGAATAGAAGTAGAAAAAGTTCAAGAAATTAGAAAAATTGCTCAAGAGCCAGTATCTTTAGAAACTCCAATTGGTGAAGAAGAAGATAGTCATCTTGGAGATTTCATAGAAGATGATACAGCTATAGATCCGGGTGAAGCAGCAAACTACTCAATGTTGAGAGATCAGCTAAACGAAGTATTATCATGTTTGGGTACAAGAGAAAAAAGAGTATTACAACTTAGATTTGGATTGATTGATGGCACTCCTCGTACTTTAGAAGAGGTAGGCAAGGAATTTGATGTTACTCGCGAAAGAATCAGACAAATAGAAGCTAAGGCTTTAAGAAAACTAAAATCTCCTAACAAGAGTGATTTATTAAGAGACTTTTTATAATGAATAATAAAAAAAGATTATTAGCAATAGTAAATTTAATAGAAAAAAATAAAAAAGTTATTGATATAGGGACTGATCATGGATTAGTCCCCTTATATTTAGCAAAAAATAATATATCTACTGATATTTTAGCTACAGATATATCTGAAAGTTCACTAAATAAGCTTGTGGAAGCTTTAGATAAAGATACATCTAAGGTTATAAAAACACAAGTTACTGATGGTTTTTATGGAATAAATAAAGAAGATAATCAAGTAGCTATAATAGCAGGTATGGGTGCAAATACCATAATTGATATAATAGAAAAGAACAAAGATTTTGTTAAAAATTTAGATTACCTAATTCTTGCTTCAAATATAAATAATGAGAAATTAAGAAGATATCTTATTGAAAATTCTTTTGAAATTATTGACGATTTTCTAGTGTATGAGAATAAAAAATACTATGATATTATAAAAACTAAATTTGGAAAGCAGGAAAATTATGATCTTTCAGACCTATATTTTGGTAAAGACAATATAGATAAGAAAAGTTCTTTATTAGAAAAAAAACTTTCAGTAGAATACAAAAAAAATAAAAAATTTTTAAAAGATATAAAAAAATATTCTAAAGATAGAGAAGGGATAGAAAGAATAGAAGAGAGATTAAAAGCGATAGAGGAGGTTTATGAAAAATGGAAATAAAAGACTTGTTAGAAAAATTTGAAGAAAAATATCCTCTAAAATTACAAGAAGAGTGGGATAATTCTGGTTTGCAAGTGGGAAATATTGATAGTAAGCTTAAGGGAATAGTTTTATCGTTAGATTTGGAATATGAAACTATAGAAAAAGCTATAAAAGAAGGAGCAAATCTTATAATAAATCATCATCCTCTATTATTTAATTCATTAAAAACTCTGGATTTAAGAAATGAATTAGGAAAAAAAATAGAGCTTTTAATAAAAAATGATATTAGTTTATATGCTTGTCATACTAATTTAGATGCTGCAAAGGGTGGAGTAAATGATAATTTGGCAGATATTTTAGGATTAAAAGATGTTAAAGTATTAGAAGATAAAGATGGGATTAATATGGCAAGATACGGAAGTGTTAAAAAAGTCAAAGCTAAGTATTTTGCTGAAAAAACAAAAGATAAACTAAATGCCAAAGGACTTATAATCTATGGAAATCCCGAAGAAGAAGTAGAAAATATTGCGGTATGTGGTGGTGCTGGAGCATCTTTTATATCTGATGCCATAAATAATGGATGTGATTTAATAGTAACAGGTGATGTAAAATACCACGAAGCAATAGATTCAATATCTGAAGGTATATTAGTTATTGATCCTGGACATTTTGCATCTGAAAATCACATTATATATAAGCTAAAGAATGATTTAGAAAAAATGACAGATGTAGATATTTTTACTTACTCAAAAGATGATGATTTTAGAACTATTATTTAACTTTTATAATAGTTAAATATATGGTAAAATATATAACAGAGTAAATCAGATGATC
>JBQDYR010000061.1:0-10025 GCA_052105355.1 Anaerococcus sp. | reverse complement strand
CATAGACATTACTATTTCTTGGGTTTGTCCAGGTAAAAGTTGAACTAATTCCAAAAGTAATTCTTTGTTTCCTCCCAAATATTTTCCAACAAGAGTTGTTAAAACAAGCATCAAAGGTATTGATGCTGAAAGAAAGTAGTAGGACAGGGATGCCGCCATCGTGGACAGGTCATGTTTTAAAACTCTATGAACTAGATTTTTAAAAAAAACTATAAACTTGTTCTGTTTCTCAATCATTTCAAATGCCCGTCAAACCATTTTTTGATTTCTTCAAGTCTTTTTATTCTGCCTTTAGGCTTTCCACTTCTTGAAAGCTCGTGAGTTTCTCCATGGAAGATAAACATTTTTGTTTCTACACCATTAAGTTTTATTCTTGTATACATTTGTAGAGCTTGTTCTAGTGGACACCTGTAATCTTCATCTGAGTGGATGAAAAGTGTAGGGGTTTTTACATTTTTGGCATGTTTTAGTGGAGATTGTTCCCACATTTGATCTAAAGAATCCCATGGATTTGCATCAGTTTGATCTGTTCCGAAATAATAACCTATATCAGAAACTCCATAGAAAGAAATCCAGTTTGATATACATCTTTGGGCATTGGCTGCCTTAAATCTATCTGTATGAGATATAATCCAGTTGGTCATAAATCCACCATAAGAACCACCATATACTCCAATATTTTCTGTATCTATTTGAGGATACTTTTCTATTGCTATGTCTACAAAATTCATGAGGTCTTTATAATCAACATCTCCATATTTTCCTCTAATATCAGAAAATTCTACACCATGTCCGCTAGCTCCATGTGGATTAGTATAAATTACTATATAACCATCATTGGCAAAGACTTGATGTTCGTGGTGGAAAATATCAGAAAATTCTGTTTTTGGACCGCCATGAACACTTAAGAGTGTAGGATACTTTTTATCTGGATCAAAATCTACTGGAAGTAAAACATATCCTCTTAAATCAGCTCCATTTGACTTATAGAAAAATTCTTCTATTTTTCCAAGACTAGTTTGGATTTTGTTTTCAACAATGGCTTTATCATTTCCTTTTTCATAGATTTCAGCTAGTGTGTTTTTGTTCATTTTTGAATAGTAAATTTTATCTTCACCTAGTACAAAACCTTCAACTCCACCTTCTATTTCGAGGTTTAATTCACTTGTAGAAAGATCAAAAGAATAAATTTTCGAATCTTCATTTTGTGTTACTGTAAAGTAAAGTTTATTTTCTTTTTGTCTAAAGGTTTTTTCTCCACCGAATCTAGCATCAGTTCCAGTAGAAACACCAAAATTTAAGTCAAAATCATTTTTAGAAAGTTTATTTAGATTTCCATCAAAATCTACTTGATATATAAATGAATCTTGGTTAAGTCCGTGTGTTTTCATATCAGAACCTACAAAAACTATCTTATCCTTGTAAAATCCTAAGTATGCATAAGAAAATTTTTGATTTAAAAGGAGTTTTTCTTCTTTCTTTTCTATATCATAGATATATAAATCTTCGTAAAGATTGTCTGCACCATTGTTATAGGTTGATCTAATGTAGGCAAGTTTTTTTAAATCATCTGATATTTTAACAAGTCCTAGATCATTTTCATATTTATCATCTATTATTTTTTCAAGCTTATCTTCATCTTTATAATAGAGATAAACTGCGCTATTTTCCCAGTTTATATATCCAGATCCATTGAACCAAAATGGAAGATTTTTAACTTCTTTGAATACTTTATCATCTTCTTTTTGTTTTTCTTTTTCTTCTTTACTTTTCTTATCAGATGCAAGAACCAAAAATACATCATTTTTTATATGTTCAATTTTTGTGACATTTTTAGGAAGTTTAAAGGCTTCTTTGCCAACTTCTGGTGATAGATCTTTTTTAAAGAAATAATCATAATCATCATCAGTTTTTTCTTTATATATAAGATTTCCATCATTATCAAAAGTAAAAATAGATGTATTTGAATTATCACTTATTTTATAAGACTTATTACTTGAAAGATCGAGTAAGTGTAGGAAAGAGTTGTATTTATTGTCTTTTTCATTGGCAGATGTTTTTTTGTAAGCCAAAATATTTTTGTCTTCGGATATTTCTAAGCTATTGATAAATTCATAGGTTAGAATATCTTTTACTTGTGTTTTTTTCATATTTCACCTCATTAATTTGTTTTCTTTACTATACTTTAATTTTTTAAATATAAAACAAAAAACGTTTACACTAATATCAAACGGGTATAAGAATAATAAGATAGGAGGTAACTATATGAAACTTAATATAAGAGGTAAAAACATTAATGTTACTGATGATTTAAGGCAAATGTGCCAAGACAAGTTTGATAGACTTGATAAGTACTTCCAAGATGAGGAAGAGATGGATGTTAATCTTGCTATTGAAGGTATAGATAAAAGAGTAGAATCTACTATATTTTTAAAAGGAGGTACTATCTTAAGGGCTGAAGAAACATCGGATGATTTTATGGATTCAGCTGATATGATTCTAGACTCTCTTGTTAGCCAAATTAGAAAACATAAGACAAAGATACAAAAAAATAGAAGAAGTGGAGAATCTATTAGATTTGAATCTTTTGATGATGAGTTTGAAGAAGAATCTGAAAATACAAGTAAAATTGTTAGATATAAAAATATTTCCGTAAAACCAATGAGTGAAGAAGAAGCAGTTTTACAAATGGAGCTTTTAAATCATGACTTTTTTGTATTCCTTGATGACCAAGAAATGCAAGTTAGGGTAGTATATAAAAGAAGAGATGGAAATTATGGAGAAATCATTCCTTCTATGAAATAAATTTAATGTAAAAAAAATGCTAGTTTCAAAACTAGCATTTTTTTATGGTTTATTTTGGATCAATTTTCAAATAAAAGTTTACAAATTACTAAATTTACATTATTATAGTACTTGACAAGTTTTGCTTATCCTACTATGATAATTGAAATTTATATTAAAAATGGTAGGATAATCAGAGAATTAGAGGTGAAAATTTTGGGACTATTTAAATTATTCAAATCATTTAGTGAAAAAGAAATAGAAAGCAACCAAAAGTTGGTTGATAAAATTCTTGATCTAGATGAAGAAATGCAAAAATTAACAGACGAAGAACTAAAAAATAAAACAAATGAATTTAAAGAAAGATTAGCAAATGGTGAAACTTTAGATGATTTATTGGTAGAAGCATTTGCAGTTGTTAGAGAAGCTAGTGACAGAGTTATAGGATTAAAACATTATCCAGTTCAATTGTTAGGTGGAATTGTTCTACATAATGGTCAGATATCAGAAATGAGAACAGGTGAAGGTAAAACTTTGGTTGAAACCCTACCTGCTTATTTGAATGCTTTAGAAGGAAAGGGAGTCCATATAGTTACAGTAAACGACTACCTTGCAAAGCGTGACCAAGAGTGGATGGGTAAAATTTATACCTTCTTAGGACTAAGTGTAGGATGTATTCTTTATGGATTAACAAATTCTGAAAGACAAGAAAACTATGCTTGTGATATTACCTATGGTACAAATAATCAATTTGGTTTTGACTACCTTAGAGATAATATGGTTATTTATAAAGAAAGTATGGTTCAAAGAGAACTTCATTATGCAATAGTTGATGAGGTCGACTCTATTCTTATAGATGAAGCTAGAACCCCACTTATAATTTCAGGTCAAGGTGATGAGTCAACAGATACCTATATAAAAGCTAATCAATTTATCCAAGGATTAGAAGGAAGAATATTAGATCCTAATGAAGATGCAGATATGGATCCTTTTGATAGGGAATTTGTTGTTGAAGATGTAGACTACCTTGTTGATGAAAAAAGAAAAACTTCAAGTCTTACAGAAAAAGGTACTGATAAGGCAGAAAAATTCTTTGGTATTGAGAACTTATCAGATCCGAAACATTTGGAACTTGCTCACTACATTAATAATGCCTTAAAAGCAAACACAACTATGACTAGGGATATAGATTATGTTGTAAATAATGGAGAGGTACAAATTGTAGATGAGTTTACAGGTCGTATCATGAATGGTAGAAGATACTCAGATGGTCTTCACCAAGCTATAGAAGCAAAAGAAGGGGTAGAAGTAAAGGCAGAATCAAAAACTCTTGCAACTATTACCTTCCAAAATTACTTTAGAATGTATGATAAACTTTCAGGTATGACTGGTACAGCAAAAACAGAAGAAGATGAATTTTCAGAAATTTATAAGCTTGATGTTGTAGAGATACCTACAAATAAACCAATTCAAAGAATAGATGATGTAGACCATGTTTATGTCAATGAAAAAGGAAAGTTTAAAGCTATAATTGATGAGATTAAAAAAGTTCATGAAACAGGACAACCAATTCTTGTTGGTACAGTTTCTATTGAAAACTCAGAAAAACTTTCTAATGAATTAAAGAAAAATCAAATTTCTCATGTAGTTTTAAATGCTAAAAACCATGAGAGAGAAGCTGATATAGTTGCTCAAGCAGGTAGATTAGGAGCTATTACTATAGCTACAAATATGGCCGGTAGAGGTACAGATATTATGCTTGGTGGAAATGCTGATCACATGGCTAAACAAAAATTAAAAAGAGAAGGAATTTCAGATGAAGTTCTTGAACAAGTAGATGCATTTTCAGAAACAGACAACCAAGAAATTCTTGAAGCTAGAAAGAAATATAGATCCTATAAACAACAATTCAAACCTGGAATAGACAAAGAAGCTGAAGAAGTTAAAGCTGCTGGAGGCCTATATATAATTGGATCAGAAAGACATGAATCAAGACGTATCGATAATCAGTTAAGAGGACGTTCAGGCCGTCAAGGAGATCCAGGAAAATCAAGGTTCTTTATTTCACTTGAAGACGATTTAATTAGATTAAATGGTGGAGAAGCAGTAGCAAAGTTTGTTGATTCTTATGATTTTCCAGAAGATGAGCCAATCATTTCTAAAATGGTAACAAGATCTATAGAAAAAGCTCAAATCAGAGTAGAAGCAAACAACTTTGCAACAAGAAAAAGAGTTCTTCAATATGATGATGTTATGAATAAACAAAGAACTATTATCTACAATGAAAGAAAACAAGTTCTATTTGGTGAAGATATGAGAGAGTCTATATTAGGTATGCTAAAAGATACTGTTGAATCATCTGTTTATTCATTCACTAACCCTGATATTAAACCAGAAAACTGGGAAATGGTAGCACTCTTAAATTACCTAAAATCACTAGCACTTCCAGTAGAAGAACTTCATTTTGAAAATATAAATGATTATACTCAAGAAAAATTAATAGATTATATCTACCAAACTTCACTCAAAAAGTACCAAGAAAAAGAAGAAAAATTTGGACACGAAAATATGAGAGAAGTAGAAAGGGTAATTCTTCTAAGAGTTATAGATACAAAATGGATGGAACACATAGATTCTATGGATCAAATGCGTAAGGAGATTGGTGTAAGAGCTATGGGTAATGAAGACCCAGTAAGAGCCTACACAAAAGAAGGTTTCGACATGTACGAAGAAATGACAAACGAAATCCAAGAAGAAACAATTAGACTTATGATGAGTGTTCAAATCAGACAAAATGTTGAAAGAAAACAAGTAAGTGTTCCACAAGAAGAGTCAAGTGACCAAGGAACAGAAAAAATAGATGACGATGATTTAACAAGAGCTGAAAGAAGAAGACTTGAAAGAGAAGCTAAAAAGTCAAAAGTAAAAAAATAGGTGAAAAATGGCAGAAATTTATGAATTACGTGAACATCTAGAAGATTTAGAAGCTACTTTGAATTTGATTGGAGATTCTCTTTGACCCATCTAGTTTAAAAGAAGAAGTCAAAAATTTAGAGAAAAAAACAACTCAAGTTGATTTTTGGGATGATAGTCAAAAAGCACAAAAAATAATGTCAGATCTTGCTGACAAGAGAAATGACTTGGAAACCTATGAAGGTTTTGCCCAAGGTCTTATGGATAATAAAGATCTTATAGATCTTGCCGAAATGAGTGATTCTAGAGAATCAGAAACTTTAAATCTTGTAGAAACATCACTAAAAAAATTAGATAAAGAAATAAATGCATTTAAGGTAAAAACACAATTAGATGGAGAATACGATAAAAATAATGCTTACCTAGTAATCCATTCAGGAGCAGGCGGACTAGAAGCTACTGATTGGTCACAAATGTTGATGAGAATGTATAAAAGATTTTTTGAACAACATGGTTATAGGTTTGAAATTCAAGATTTAAATAACGAAGAAGCTGGAGGTATTAAATCAGCGACTATCCTTGTTAGTGCACCATATGCTTACGGCTATTTAAAAGCAGAAAAGGGAGTCCACAGATTAGTTAGGATTTCTCCCTTTGATTCTCAAAAAAGACGACATACCTCTTTTGCATCAGTAGATGTTTTTCCAGAATTAGATGATGATATAAGTGTAGATATAGATCCTAAAGATTTAAGAATAGATACATTTAGAGCATCAGGAGCAGGTGGACAACACGTAAATATGACTGATTCTGCAGTAAGGATAACTCATGTACCTACAGGCGTAGTAGCAAGTTCTCAGGCGGAAAGAAGCCAGATTCAAAATAGAGAAACAGCTATGAAACTTTTAATGAGTAAGCTTATACAAATAAAAGAAGAGGAACATAAAGAAAAAATCGAAGATATTCAAGGTTCTTATTCGCAAATTGCCTGGGGTAGTCAAATTAGATCCTATGTTTTCCAACCATATACACTTGTAAAAGACCACAGAACCAACTATGAAGTTGGTAATGTAGAAGCAGTGATGGATGGAGATATAGAAGGATTTATAGATGCCTATCTAAGTCATAAGCATGGAGAAAATTAAATTTAATCAAAAAATCTCTGATTAGTAATTATTAGAGATTTTTTTTGAAGTAATTAGGATAACTCATTAATTTGAGTTAGCAAAATATAAAAAAGTATTATAGAATTAGTAAAAAAATTATCATATAGGAGATCATATGGCAGATATAATATTAACAGGTGATAGACCAACAGGAAAGCTTCATTTGGGACATTATGTTGGTTCTTTAAAAAATAGGGTTAAAATACAAAACGAAGGAAACTATGACAAGATGTATGTCATGATAGCTGATGCCCAAGCTTTAACTGACAATTTTAATAATCCAGAAAAAATAAAAGAATCAATAGGTGAAGTAGTATTAGATTATTTAAGTGTAGGAATTGATCCTGAAAAAACAACTATTTTTATCCAATCCTATATTCAAGAGCTTACAGAATTAACATTTTACCTATTAAACCTAGTTCACTTGGGACGATTACAAAGAAACCCTACTGTTAAGTCTGAAATGAAACAAAAAGGATTTGAGTCATCTATACCACTAGGTTTTTTGATATATCCGGTAAGTCAAACATCAGATATAATTTTATTTGATGCAAATATTGTACCAGTTGGAGAAGATCAAGAACCTATGATAGAGCAAGCAAGAGAGCTTGTAAGATCATTTAACTCTACATATGGTGACACCTTTGTAGAACCTAAGGCTATTATCCCAGAAAATAAGTTCCAAAGAAGACTTCCAGGCATAGATGGTAATGCAAAAATGAGCAAGTCATTGGATAACTGCATTTATCTCTCAGATTCTGAAGAAGAAGTAAAAAGAAAAGTTATGTCTATGTTTACAGATCCAGACCATATAAATGTAAAAGATCCAGGAAAAATAGAAGGTAACATTGTATTTACTTACCTTGATGTATTTGCAACAGATGCTGACTTTGAAAAGTACCTTCCAGAATATAAAAACCTTGATGAACTCAAAGCTCATTATCAAAGGGGAGGTCTAGGAGATGTAAAGGTAAAAAGATTCTTAAATGAAATATTACAAGCTGAACTTAGACCTATTAGAGAAAGAAGAAAAGAATATGCTAAAGATATGGAAAAAATCTTTGACATGCTTGAAAAATCATCAGAAGAAGCAAGAGAAATAGGAAGACAAAAAATAGCTAAAGTTCATAAGGCAATGGGGATAGATTATTTTGATAACAAAGAATATATCAAATCTATAAGTGAAAAATTCAGAGAAAAATATCAATAATATTTATAAGTTACCTAAGAATAAGTACTTATCCTTAGGTAACTTTTTTCTAATTTATTCTAATTTAAAAGAAAATATCAGGTAAAGAATATATAGTAAAATTACTATTAACTAATGTAGATACCTAAATATGAGAGTTAAATTAGTATAGAAAATTTATTTTTACATAAAGTAATTCTTATTTTATGTGAATTTTGTCTATACATTTAACTACATAAATATGATAAATAAAAAATCGGGATAAAACCCGATTTTTTTATTTATATTATTTTTAATATAGTCCAGATGGTTCTTCATTTAGATCTATCATTATATTTTTACTTTGGCTGTAAGCATCTAGGATCATCTTATGAGTTTCTCTACCTATTCCTGATTTCTTGTAACCACCGAATGGAGCTCCTGCAGGTAATTGGTTATAAGTATTAACCCACATTCTTCCAGTTCTTACTTCTTTTGAAACTCTTAAAGCTACATTTATATCAGAAGTGAATACTGCTCCTGCAAGTCCATAATCTGAATCATTAGCAAGTTTTATAACTTCATCTTCAGTTTTAAATTTTTGAACAACTAAAACTGGTCCAAATATTTCTTCTCTAGCACATCTATCTGTATTTTCTATACCAGCTATTAGGGTTGGTTCATAAAATGCGCCGTCTTCACAACCTGAAATCTCAGCTTTATTTCCTCCAGCGAGTATTTCTGCTCCATTTTCTTTAGCAAACTGTACATAAGAATCAATTTTTTCTACTTGACCTATGTTAATTTGTGAACCCATTTGAGTGTTTTCATCTAAAGGATCTCCTACTATGACATTTTTAAATTTTTCTGTTAGTTTTTCTAAAAATTCATCATAAATTCCTTCTTGTATGAAAAGTCTAGACCCTGCACAACAGACTTGTCCTTGATTAAATAGGATTCCTAGCATGGCTCCATCTAAGGCCTTTTCTATATTTGCATCATCAAATACTATATTTGCAGATTTTCCACCTAACTCTAGAGTAGAAGGGATAAGATTTTTAGCGGCTGAAACTCCAACTTCTCTACCTACTTCAGTTGACCCAGTAAATGCAAGCTTATCAAGACCTTGATGATGTTGAAGAATTTCACCTGAAACTGAACCTTTTCCTGTAATTATGTTTAAAACTCCGTTTGGAAGAATTCCATCAATTAGTCTCATAAACTCCAAGAGTGAAGCTGGGGAAGAAGATGATGGATGAATTACTATTGTATTACCAGCTGCTAATGCAGGTGCTATCTTCCATGCAGCCATCAAGAATGGAAAGTTCCAAGGTACTATTTGTCCAACAACTCCAATAGGTTCTTTTATAACCATGGATAATAGATGACCATTTAAAGTTTTTACTGTATCTTCTTCACTTCTTATAACTGAAGCGAAATATCTAAAATGGTCTGCTGCACTTGGTATATCAACATTTAAAGTTTCTCTGATAGGTTTTCCATTGTCCATAGATTCTATTGTTGCAAGTCTTTGCTTATTTTCATCTATTATATCTGCAATTTTATTTAGAAGTATAGCTCTTTTTTCTGTAGAAAAGTCTTTCCATTCATTTTCAAATGAATCTCTTGCAGCTTTTACAGCCTTATCAACATCTGCTTTATTGGCTTGGGCAAATTTTGTCACTAGTTTACCATTTGCTGGGGATTTTGTTTCAAGATAATTTCCTTCTTGTGGACTAACCCACTCACCATTAATATATAAATCAAATTTTTCTTGTATATTTATCATTTTATCTCCTCATATTTTTTATATTTAACCATCAATTGATAAATGATATCAATTCATTTTAATTAGTATACTAATTAAAATAGATAAGTCAAGCTTTATATAAGAGTAGATAATTTAACATAATATTTAAAATTAATAAAAAGAGCTAGATGTAAGGTGACCCCAAAAAGTTGGACTTTATACCAGAGACATTTAGAAATATTTG
>JBQDYR010000060.1:237-10140 GCA_052105355.1 Anaerococcus sp. | reverse complement strand
ATGGGTTCTTTAAGCTCTGAGGTTACCAAACAAACTAAAAACATTCTTTTAGAATCTGCAAACTTTTCAGATGATTCAGTTAGAAGAACATCAAAAGTTTTAAATTTAAGAACAGAAGCATCAACTAGGTTTGAAAAAGGAGTGCATGTAGAAAATGCTGACTTTGCTTCAAGAAGAGTTATGGTTTTGATAAATGAACTTGAAGCTGGACAAGTAATAAAAGGATCTATTGATATTGGAGAAGTAAAAACTGCTGAAAGATATGTAGATCTTAGAATATCAAGATTAAATCTTCTTATAGGTAGAGAATTTACTAAAGAAGAAGCTATAAGAAATCTAGAATTTCTAGAATTTGAAATTGAAGATATTGATCAAGATACAATAAGAGCAAAAGTACCAAGTCATAGGGTAGATATAGAAATAGAAGCTGATCTTATAGAAGAAGTTGTAAGACTTTATGGTATGGGAAAGGTTGAAGCTAAACCACTTGTTTCTACCTTAAAAAAAGGTCAAAGAAATCCTATGAGACTCTTAAAAGATGATTTAAAGTTAAATCTTTGTGGACAACATTTCTCAGAAACAACAACTTATTCATTCATTTCACCAAAACAGTATGATAGACTAGGTTTTCCAGAAGAATCTCCATACAGAAATTATGTTAAAATTATAAATCCTTTAGGAGAAGACTACTCAGTAATGAGAACCACAATGATGGCAAATATGCTTGAACAGATTACTAAAAATATTAAGCATAAACAAGATGATATAAAATTCTTCGAGATAGGAACACTATTTGAAAAATCAGAAGATGAATTACCTATAGAAACTCAAGCTTTATGTATGGGACTTTATGGAGAATATTCTTTCTATGATTTAAAAGATTTCTTCCTAAATGCTATGGAAAAATCTGGATTTAGAGGATTTGAATTTAAGGCAAATGAAAAATTCTATGCACTCCATCAAGGAAGATGTGCTGACATCTATTTAGATGGAAAAAAAGTTGGAGTAATGGGTCAAGTTTCATATTACGTTATGGATGAATATGACATAGAAAAACAAGCTTATTTACTTGAAATAAATCTATCAAATATTTTAGATAAGAGAGATAATGAAGTTAAATACAAATCTATAGGAAAATACCCAGCTATAGAAAGAGATTATGCCTTTGTTTGTGATAGAGATTTAGAATCTGTTAAAATAGAAAATACAATTAAAAAATATGGATCAGACTTAGTTAAAAAAATTGAGCTTTTTGATATCTATACAGGAGATCAAATTGAAGAAGACAAAAAATCTATAGCCTACAAAATTTTCTATAGGTCTGATGAAAAAACACTTAAAGAAAAAGATGTTAAGCATATAGAAGAAAACATACTAAAAGCTCTAGAAGATATGGGCTTAAGTGTACGTTAGTGGGAGGTAAAAGTGTCTGGTAATAAAACAAAAGTTGTAATTGCAGGAATGACCTATACCCTTGTTACTGAGAGTGACGATAAGGATTTAAAACAAATTGCAGCCTATGTTGATAAAAAAATTAAAGATATCGACAATGATAAACTAACCAGAGAAATGGAGTTGGTTCTTGCTAGTTTAAATATTACTGATGAGTTATTTAAACTAGCTATAGAATATAAGAAACTTGAAAAAAACTCTAAGGAACCCTTAGAAAAATATCCTCAACTTCTTGAAGATTTTGAAAAAATAAAATCAGAAAGTCAAAAGTTAAAAGAAGAGTATGAAAAAAATAATCAAGATTTTGTAAAATCTGTAGAAGAAACAGAAAAATTAAATAGAAAAATTACAGAACTTAGGTCTCAAATCGATAAGCAAGAAAAAATAAATGAATCAAAAGATAAAGATCTAAAAAAATCTAGAGATCTAATCAATGATTTGCAAAATAAACTTTCAGAGTTTGAAAAAGAAAATCAGATCCTAAAGAGGGATATTTGATGAAAAATATTGAAATACTTGCTCCAGTCGGTAAGCTATCCATGCTTGAAGCAGGACTTTCCGGTGGAGCAGATAGCTTCTATATGGCTTTAGATGATTTTGGAGCCAGAGCATATGCTGAAAATTTTAACTTAGATAATATTGGAGAGATTATCGATTATGTACATCTTTTTGGGAAGAAAGTTTTTATAACTATTAATACCTTAATTAAGGATGAACAACTAGAAAAGGCTCTTTACTATATAGAAAAACTTTATGAGAAAGGAGTCGATGCCATACTTATACAAGATATAGGCCTTTTTTATTTAATAAAAGATAAGGTAAAAGGTATGGAACTTCATGCTTCTACTCAAATGGCAGTTAGAGATTATTATGGAGCTAAAGCAGTCATGGATATGGGCTTTGATAGGGTAGTTATAGCAAGAGAAACACCTTTTTCTGAAATAGAAAAAATAGTCAAACTCCCTATAGATACAGAGGTTTTTGTCCATGGATCTTTATGTGTAAGTTTTTCTGGAGAATGCTTAATGTCTTCCTATTTAGGGAAAAGATCTGCTAATAGAGGAAGATGCGCAGGAATTTGCAGGAAAAAATATAAGTTAGTATCAGACGGTAAGATACTTTCTGAAGACTATTATCTTTCTATGAATGATTTGAATACTATAGATCAAGTTAATAAACTAGTTGATATAGGAGTAGATTCTCTTAAAATAGAAGGAAGAATGAAAACTCCAGAATATGCATATACTATAGTTAAAAATTATAAGGACAAAATTACAAAAGATACATATTCCCAAAAAGATCTTTTGGATATTACGAATAGAGCTTATACAAGAGGATTTATCTTTGGACAAAAAACAGACTATATTAATCTAGAAGATTCTAAAAAAAGAAGATCTCTAGGAAAAGTAAAAAATGAGAAAGGAAATAAATTTTTCATAACAAATTCTGATCTGTTAAAAAAATCAATACTTCAAGTCACAACAGATTTGGACAAAAAACTTCCTTTCACACTAACTAAAGACTACAAAAAAAATGATAAGATTTACTTACAAAATTATCCAGATGCCAAAGTTGGAAAAGATATAGTCATGTTAAATTCTGTAAGTTTAAAAGAGAATATGGAGGATGCCTTAGATTCTTATAAGAATCTTCCTATATCTATAGAATTTTTTGCAAAAATAGGTGAAAAACCAAAAATCAATATATTTTATAAGAAAGAGAAAGTAACTTATTGTTCAGATACTATACTCCAACAAGCAAAGAAGATATCTATAAGTGAAGAGGATATAAAAGAAAATCTCTCAAGGTTTAATGATGAAATCTTTAAGCCTGAATCTATAAAAATTTCTATGGATGCCGATGTATTTATTAGAAAAAAAGATATTAATGAATGTAGAAGACAAGCTGTAGATTTATTAAAAGATAAACTTGCAGGTTTTTATCATAGAAATCCTATAAGTATAAAAATGGATACTAAGGATAGGATGAAGACGAGAAAAAGAGAGCACAATATAGAAGTGCTTGATAACAATATTGACTCAATGAGACTAGTAAAATATGATAATGTATATATTAGAGAATATGATCCTAAATTTAAGGGACTAAGTCTTTACTATATATTGGATTCTCATGGAGAGTATGAAATAGAAGATCTGATTAAATATTTAAAAGAGAACTCTATAAAGGGAGTTATTTTTAACAATTATAGGGACTTAGCTTTTATAAATGAATTTAAAGAAAATGATATAAAGATAAGGATAGGAAGATACCTTAATGTCTTTAATTCATACGGATATAAATTTTATAGTGATTTTGCAGAAATTATTACATCTTCAGTAGAAAATACCTTTGAAAATATTAATAAGATATCAAGTTCATATCCTGTTGAGGTACTTAGCTTTGGACAAATTGAGTTAATGACTATGTTACATTGTCCATTTTCCGCTTATAAGAAATGCGGATTAAAAGGATGTGAAACTTGCAAGTTTAAAAAAGGGTATTTAAAAGATGAAGAAGGCAATGTTTTTGATGTAAGAAGATATAAAACTTATTCAAAAATTTATTCTGGAAACTATGCCAATGTAGATGTAAATCTACTAAGTGATAATGTCAGTTTGTTGTCATTAGTATCTTCAAATGAAGATTTAGATATGTTAGAACGAAATAATAAAATAGATAATCTCAACTATGAGAGAGGTGTGCTTTAATGCAAGAAAAAACTTTAGAGGTTTTAGAGTACAAACAAATACTTAAAAAGATCGCAAACCAAGCTAGATCTAGCTTGGTAAAAGAACAAATTATGGAAATAAAGCCGATATCTAATCTTGATATGATTCAAGATGAAATTGATAAGACCGGACAAATGATTAATACTTTAATAGATTTTGGTAATATTGATCTTTTTGGACTTTACGATTTTACAGAAATTATTTCCTATGCAAGAAAAAATGGAATTTTAGAACCTTTTGAACTTTTGAAAGTACTAGATCTTTTAAGAGTAAGTCAATATTTGAAAGAATATGGAGAGAAAGTAGAAGAAGTTTATATCAAAAATATCTTTGATAGAATTCTTATTAATGATAAATTAAAAAATGAAATTGAAAGAGCAATTATCAGTGAAGAGGAAATATCCGATAATGCTTCATCAGATCTTAAATCTATAAGACGTAAAAAGACTCGAAAAGAAGAAGAGATAAAAAATAAATTAAACTATTATATTACAAGTACAAAGTTTGATACAGCCTTACAAGATAAAGTAGTGACTATGAGAGAAGGTCGATATGTAGTTCCAGTTAAGACAAATAAAAAATCAGTCCTAAATGGAATTATTCATGATAAGTCTGCTTCAGGTAATACTATTTTTGTTGAGCCATCGGCTATTGTTGAATTAAACAACCAATATGCTCAACTTGAAATCCAAGAAAATGATGAAATAAGAAGAATTTTGGATAGGTTATCTAGTATGGTAGCAAACTTTGATGTGGAAATTTTAGAAAATCAAAAACTTATTTCTAGAATTGATTATTTACAGGCTAAGTCCAAATATGCCTTGGAAAATGATCATACCAAGCCACTATTAAATAAGGATAAAAAGATTAATTTAAAATCTGCGCGCCATCCTCTTTTGACTGGAAATGTTGTGCCAATAGATGTAACAATTGGTGGCGATTATACAACATTAATTATAACCGGACCAAACACAGGTGGTAAGACAGTTTCTTTAAAAACTGTAGGACTTATAACTGCAATGGCTCAGTCAGGATTATTTATTCCTTGTTATGAAGGCTCCTTGGTAAATGTATTTGATGACATATTTTTAGATATAGGAGATACTCAGTCTATTGAAATGTCTCTATCAACATTTTCTGCATCTCTTACTAATATAGTTTACCTATTAGGAAATATTACAGAAAATTCTTTAGTTCTTTTAGATGAGGTTGGATCAGGAACAGATCCTACTGAAGGGGCAGCACTTGCTATTTCTATATTGAATTATCTTACTCAAAGAAAGGTAATGACTTTTGCTACAACTCATTATTCAGAATTGAAATATTATGCTTTAGAAACCAATGGAGTCATGAATGCATCAGTAGAATTTAATGTTGAAACACTTTCACCGACTTTTAAACTAGAGATTGGAACTCCAGGTAGATCAAATGCCTTTGAAATATCTCAAAGACTTGGATTAAATAAAGAAATACTTTCAAATGCTAGGTCAATATTGAGTGAAGAAAATAAAAGTTTTAATACTATTTTAGAAGAGTTAGAAGAAAATAAAAAGAGTCTGGATGATAAGAATCTAGAGATAGATAAATATAAAAAAGAAATTCAAAGACAAAAAAATCTTTTAGAAGAAAAAGTAAAGGATCTCGAGAAAGAAAAAGAAAGAATTATAACAGAAGCTAAAGAAAAAGCTAATCAAATCATTGAAAAGGCTAATGACCAATCTCAAGCTATGTTAAAAGAGGCCAAAAAATCTAAAAATGCCAATATTTCTGATATAGATAGGTCTTTAAATAAAATTAGACATAAATATAAAGATTCAAAGTATGACAAGAGAGTTAAGAAATTCGGACTTGAAGAATCTAATAATGCCCCTGAAAACTTAAAAGTAGGAGATATGGTTCTGATAGAGGGATTAAATGAAAAGGCAGAAGTTATAGAAGCACCTGATGAAAAAGGAAACATAAAAGTCCAAATGGGAATCTTAAAAATGGATTCGAATATAAAGAATGTAACAAAACTTCAAAGCCAGAATAAGACTTTAAATAACGCTAAGAAAGTGTATAATATGAAAAAGTCTATGCACATAAGTCCTACCTTAGACCTTCGTGGACAAAGATATGATGAAGCCTTAAGAAATCTTGATAAATATATTGATGATGTTATTTTATCAAGTCTTGAAGAGGTGAAAATCATACATGGAAAAGGAACAGGTGCATTGAGAAAAGGGATTACAGAGTATTTAAAAAATAATTCTAGAATAAAAGACTACCGTATTGGAAATGATAAAGAAGGTGGATTTGGAGTTACCATAGTTACATTCAAATAAATTAACTGTTTTGGAGGGAAAATGAAAGACTTTAAAGAAAGTATAGCCAAACAAATAGAAAAGCTAGATATTGGTTTAGACTATCAAGCTATCTATAAAATAATAGAATTGCCAAAAACAAATGATATGGGAGACTATGCTTTTCCATGTTTTGTTCTTGCAAAAACACTAAGAAAAAATCCAGCAATAATAGCGGAAGAACTTGCATCAAAATTAGAAGTTGAAGGAATTGAGAAAATTGAAAATGTTAATGCCTACATAAACTTTTTTGTAGATAGACAAGCAGTTCAAGAATCAGTGTTAAATGAAATAATAGAGAAAAAAGAAGATTACGGAAAAAGTAAGTTAGGTGAGGGAAAAAATCAACTTGTAGAATTTTCTTCAGTTAATATAGCAAAACCGTTCCATATAGGCCATATTAGATCTACAGTAATCGGTGATGTTATTAGAAATATTTATGAATACTTAGGATACAATGTTATAGCTACTAACTATATCGGAGACTATGGAACACAATTTGGTGTAATGATAGCAGCCTATAAACTTTGGGGTAATAAAGAAACCATAGATAAAGATCCTATTAATGAACTTTTGAATCTTTATGTAAGATATACAAAAGAATCAGAAGATAATGAGGAAATGAAAGAAACAGCTAGACGTGAATTCAAAAATCTTGAAGATGGAGAAGAACAGGCTGTAGCCCTATGGCAATGGTTTAAACATGTCTCATTAAAAGAATTTGATAAAGTTTATTCTATGTTAGATATAAACTTTGATAATTATAATGGGGAAAGCTTCCACTCACAATGGATGAAAGATGTACTTGATGAATTAAAAGAGAAAAATCTTTTAGTAGAAGATGATGGAGCAAAAATAGTGGACTTAAGTGAGTTTGACCTACCACCATCTATCCTTATTAAGTCAAATGGTTCTTCAGCTTATATCACAAGAGATGTTGCTACAGCACTTTATAGACATAGAACTTACGATATAGAAAATAATATATACGTTGTAGCTAGTCAACAAAAACTTCATTTTGAACAACTTAAAAAGATTATTACTGTAATGGGCCATGAAGATGTAAGTGATGAAATATTACATTTACAATTTGGTATGGTTTCATTAAAAGACCAAGTATTATCTACAAGAAAAGGCCATGTTGTTTTCTTGGAAGATGTTTTAAATAAAGCTATAGATAAAACATATTCTATAATGAAAGAAAGAAACAATGAGATAGAAGATTTAAAAGAAGCCTCAAAAATTGTAGGTATAGGAGCAGTTAAATTCCAAGAATTATATAATAGTAGGATAAAAGATTATATCTTTGATTGGGATGAATTGTTAAACTTTGAAGGTGAAACAGGTCCATATGTTCATTATACTTATGCAAGAGCTAAATCTGTTTTAAGAAAAGCAGGAAAAGAAAACTTTAGTAAAAGAGAATTTACTAAACTTAACACAGAAGAAGAATATAGTTTAATCAAATCTTTAGAGAGTTTCCAAGATGCGATAATTCAAGCTATGAATAGACTAGAACCATCAGTTGTAGCAAGAAAGGTTATGGATATTGCTCAAAACTTCAATAAGTTCTATAATTCAACTCAAATTTTGGTTGATGATGAAGACCTTAAAGAAGAAAGACTAGCCTTAACCTATGCTACATCTATAGTTATCAAAAATGGTCTAGGTATTCTCGGAATAAAAACAGTGGAACAAATGTGATGAATGATAGATTAAAAGATTTTGCACAATGTTCAAAAAGAGCATTTGCAAACACGATTTCCAATGTAAAAAAATCTTATATCCTCTTATTATTCTTACTCTTACAGTCTGTATTTGAAAGTTTTAAAAGTACAGGTTTTATGGGTGGAAATTATATAGGTGGTATAATTTTATACTTGATAGATGTCCTTATTTATTGTTTTATAGCCCAAAGTTTAAGATCTTTAGTTATATATAGCAACTCAGGAAAAAAATCTGTGGATTCATCGGTAAGTAATTTCTTCTACCTATCAATAAATGCTATGTTTTCTGTATATATAATTAATTTATTTGTAGATATACTAACTAGTGGACTATCAGGAAATTTATACTTTGTTTTAATGATAGCAATGAAATTTTTATTATCAGCGGTTTTAGAATTTGTATATATTCAACAATATTATGGATTTGATATAGTTATCCAATCGGCAAAGTTTGTTATAAATAATATTTTAATCTGGGGAGTATATTCTCTGATTTATGTAATCTTAGAATCATTTATTTTAAGATATTTGGCCTTTTATAGAATGAGTATGGGAATGGAGGCATTTGAAATTATATTGTTAACATTGTTTAACACCTTCTTCTTATTGTTTAAGGGACATTTATTTAAGATTTTAAATGGACATTCATATAGGCAAAGAAAGTTTATGAGAGGTTAAAATGAGTAAATTAGATTCTTATTTTTTAAAATTTACAGATAAACTAGCTTATCTAGACTTAAAACAAACTGCATCCTATGGGCTTTTAAATGATATACCTCTTCCTATTTATATGGAAGATATGTCTGAAAAAATTATTTCAGGATCTATGGAGAATAAAATTGATCTAGAAACAATTTTAGAAGCTATGATAATCAATATAGGAGTAGATAAAGATTTTAAATATGCTACAGATTATATAGAAGTTTTAGAAAAGTATGTAAAAAATATAGGAGGCTTTGCTTCAAGAAAAGCCTTAGAAAATTCTGAACAAAAAAATGATAAAGCACTTTTACTTGCTAGGGGTGGTTATATAATAAATTCTTTGGATAAGTACAATGCATATAACTATGCAAGATTACTTTGGCCTAAGTCTTTTGAAAATATAAAAGATTATAAGGATGAATTTGTTAAAGAAGCCCTAATTATCTTGCAAAATATCATCTCACAAGATGAAGATTTTCCTTTGTCATATTATGAGCTTGGAAATATTTATACAAATCTAGGTCAGTATGTAAAGGCAAGATCTTACTTTGATAATGCCCTTGTTAGGACTGAAGATATAGAAGCAAAAGATGAAATAAGAAGACAGATAAATCTTATAGATGACAATGCGGAAATTGAAGAATCTTTATACTATATAGGTAAAGGAAATAATGATCAAGCCATAAAAAAGTTAACTAAACTTTTGTCCAATAAATCTAGGGCAGATGCATACTATTATCTTGGAGTAGCCTATCAAAATATTGGCCAATATGAAAATTCAATTATGGCCTTTCAAAACTCTCTAGATAAAGGTGGAGAATTTAGGGAACTTTTCAATGATTATGCAGTAAGTTTATATGCTTCTAAAAGAGAGTTTGAAGCTTTAGATGTAATTTCGCAGGGTCTAGAAGTTTTCCCAGAAGATCCAAGAATGATATATAACTCTATTCA
>JBQDYR010000060.1:0-227 GCA_052105355.1 Anaerococcus sp. | reverse complement strand
AAAGGCAAAAAAAGATATAGATAACTTACTAACTTATGATGACTTATCAGAAGAATTGATTAACAATCTTATGATATTAAAAGAACAATTTAAAATTTAGTTAAAGGATCCCTAGAGGATCTTTTAATTTTGGAGAAAAAATGATAATAATTAGAAATATTATACAAGATACAGATGATATAGGAAAACTTAAAAAAAGAGTAGGAAAAATTATAATAAAAAATAAT
>JBQDYR010000059.1:8818-10265 GCA_052105355.1 Anaerococcus sp. | reverse complement strand
TATTTTACTTTTTTATTTTTAAAAGAAGATGATACCGCATCAAGAAAAGTTTCTCTGTTTTTTAACCTATAAGATGCATGTTCTTTTGCACTAACAGGGACCACATGAATCGCCTTAAATTTAAATTTATCATACAAATAATCAACAGTATCCTGAACACTGATGCCTTTATTTATGTGCCATTGTGTAAAGGTTACTTCTGCTGCGATCGGTTGATTTGTCTTATTTCTCAACTTTACTATATTATTTTCTATAACATCTGCCGTCTTATATCCCTGTCTATTTAGTCTTGTTTCGTTAGTTATATCCTTATTGCCATCTAAACTAACTGTTACATCAATATTATATTTATTAATCAAATCAATAAAATAATCTGTTGCGCATGTTCCATTAGTAGTAATCGTATAGTTCGGAATTTTACTTATTCTATTTGATTCGTATAAACGTTTAACATATTCACATACAAACTCAATAGCGCCTAAATTTAATGTGGGTTCTCCTCCAAAAAATTGAATACACTCAATACAATCAAATCTATTATAAAATGTATCAATTGTTTGCTTGAGCGTTTTATTAGAAATAACACTACTGGTAGAATTGTAAGTTCCTCCATTGGCATAACAATATATACAATTAAGATTACATCCATTTACTATATGTAACGCTAATTTTGATATTTTCTTAACTTTGTCTATATTTTTTGGTACTTCGATAATTTCTTGATTTACAAGCTCAAGAATTTTCTCGTATTTTTCAAAATCAATATTATATTTATCGACAATTATCTTTTTATCAATCCCTTTTTCAATATCTAAAACTATATTTTTTACAGATTTACTAATTTTAAAAAATCTACATGTATTTGGCAAAAATAATATAAATTCTCCATTTTTATTTTGTATTATGTGTGTTTTCATTTTATAATCCTACTCTAATAAAAAATCAATAATCACTAATCAAAATTTCCCCTTTTCTAGCACCAGAAAAGGGGAATTTTTAATTCAATTATTAATGACAATAAGCGCCAAACCATCCATGTGGACATGAGAATCCAAAACTAGGAGTTGTAGCTTCTTCTAATACTTCACAATCATCTAAATCAATTTTTTCACTATTAAGTTTTTCTTCAACTTGTTCATTAAAGTCAATTTCTTCAATATTAAAATCTTTCATTTAAAGTCTCCTTATAAAATTCAAATTATTTCTCTTTTTTAGTTACGGTTCAATCTAAGTATGTTTAATATAACTACACTATATCACATAATGAATTCTCCTCCCATTTTAAACTATTTATATACTATAAAACAGTATTTAAAACTGTAATAGTATCTAATATAAAAAACTATTAAACTTATTATTGAATTACTTGTTCATTCCTTTTATGATTTCATTTTATAAAATTTCACCAATAAAATCAGCTAACTTTTGTGAATACTTTTATTTATTT
>JBQDYR010000059.1:0-8808 GCA_052105355.1 Anaerococcus sp. | reverse complement strand
GGCCTTCTAATATGACTACTAATAAAGATAAAAAACTAGTAAGTTAAAAGATAAAAAATATACAAAAGAAGAACAAGATAAAATCAAAAAGTTAGAAAATCAAGTGTACTGGCTACAAATGGAAGTAGATTTCTTAAAAAAAGGAGAAAATTGAGACAAAGGGACAAACTCAAAAAGAAGAAATAGCTAGAATAATTCACGAACTTAGACTAACATACAAATTGAAAGATTTACTACGTAAATTCAACTTTCCAAAATCAATATATATGTATTGGCAAAAAAGATTTGATAGAACTAACAAAGATGCTGATTTAGAAGAAAAAATATTAGATATTAGAGCTAACCATAAAAACTATGGTTATCGTAGAATATATGGTCATTTAAGAAATCAAGGAATACTCATAAACAAAAAGAAAGTTCAAAGATTAGTTCAGAAGCTAAAACTTCAGGTTAAAATCTTTGGAAGAAAATCTAAGTATTCATCATATAAAGGACATATAGGAAAGTTATCAGATAACTTAATAAAACGTAATTTTAAATCACCATCACCTCACCAAAAGATAACAACAGACACATCAAAAATTAAATATTACACAACTGATGATAAAGCTAATACTAAAATAGGTAAACTGTACTTAAATGCATTTCTAGATATGTATAATGGTGAGATAATATCATATTTCATAAGCAAAAGACCAACATTTAAAGCGATATTAACTCTATTAGAAGAAGCAATTAAGATAACAAGTGACTGTAAAGAAAGAATATTTCATTCAGATCAAGGATGGGGATATCAGGTAAAACAATACACAAAAATACTTAAAGAATATGGGATAACCCAAAGTATGTCGAGAAAAGGGAATTGCTTAGATAATGCTCCAATGGAAAACTTCTTTGGAATATTAAAACAAGAAATGTATTATGGTCAAACTTACAAAACCTATGAACAATTAAAACAAGCTATAGATGTGTATATAAAATATTACAACGAAGAACGAATAAAAGAAAAATTAGGATACTTATCACCAGTAGAATATTGAAGAAAGAATGCAGCTTAGAAATCGACTTTCCCCTAGGGGAAAGTATAAACAAAAACACCAGACATAAATATAAATCTATGTCTGATGTTAAGTCCAACTTTTTGTGGTCACCTTATTTTGCAGAAGGGAGTTTTAAGTAACCAACATTTTATCTATAAAAAAAATTAAAGATGCAATAATTATTATGATTTTACCAGAACGAATACTCTTACTTTGAGAGCTAACTATATTTTCTATCAAAAAAACTTGAGAAATACAGATTATGGGAATTAAAGTTTTTGAAATCGTAAAATATCCCAAAAGATAAATCATAAACAACGCAATTAATACTGCATTATTTTTTTTATGCGAAACATTCATCTTTGATTTGCTTAATTCCCAAAATAACAGCTCCCGTTTCTACTAAGGCAGCACCAAATTTCTGAAGATTTTCAGAACTAGCTCCTGATTGTGCAATAGCCATTAAAGCGGAAGCGGCTGCCTTAACCCCGCCAGCAGCTGCTACGAAGTTTTTGACCTTAGCTAACATACCAATTCCAATAGCTGTAGTCCCTACTGCCCAAGTAACTGCACCAACACATCCCCAAAAACTACGAGCTTGCATTTCTCCATCAAATTGTAAATCTATGCCTTTACTCAGCATATAACTATCAATTTCTTCTTGGTTTCCTCGCTCCAACATCTCTTGTGGCATTTCATCTACAGCTTTTAAAATCAAAAGAATAGAATCTTCTGATAAATCTTTAAATGTATTTACAGTTTCTGTAGCTGAATTCACTTCATTAGCATGAACCACTGAAACAACTCCTGGGGTCATTGTATTAAGCATTAATACACTAAGCAATGCAATACTTATTCTTTTTAATTTTTTATTCATAAACAAAACCTCCTATTGACCTTATTTGTTATTGTATATTACTATAATTTTAGTTATAATAATATAGATATTTATTTGTCTACTTTGCTACATTTACTCCCGATAATCCTGATATCAATGTAAATGATAATCCACATGTTCCACAAGATAGACAACCCCAACAACCGACATCCATAGTTTGTACTGTTGGTGTACTCATGAAATTCTCTCCTTTCTATCTTTATTTATCATAATTTTATTATACTTATCAATATATTTCAGCTAACTTTTGTGAATACTTTTATTCATTCCATAACTTTTATAACTAAAACTCACAATATATAGCATATAATCGTTACAATTACCTCATCCATAATTCTTTTTATCCAATATAAATAATGTCTTATCACACCTCTTTATAATTTCTTGATCATGTGAAATAATGATAATAATACTATTTTTGCTTCTTTTCTTTAATTCTGAGATTACTGTTTTTTTAGTCACTTCATCAAACGCTGAAAAACACTCATCCAATAAAATTAGAGGATATTCCTTAAGTAACAACCTGGCTAGTTGTATTTTTTGTTGTTCTCCTTTAGATAATGTATCTTTTATATTCGATCTATTATGATTTTCAACATTCCTTAAATCTAAGTTTTTTATTATTTTTTCTAAATACGATTCATCTACCTTATTTTTCTCTAATAATGTAATATTAGAAGTTAAATCATCACGTAATATAAATGGTTTACTCTCTATAAACAAAACTTCATTTCTTAATTCTTCATCTTTATAGTCACTTATTTCATTGCAATTAATTAAAATTTCACCATCATAATTAGTATAAAGTTTGCTTATTAGATTAAATATAGTTGTTTTTCCAGATCCATTTTCTCCAACTATTCCATATAGACCAGGCTTCGATATTTCAAATGAAAAGTCTTTCAATATGTATTTATCATCATATTTAAATGAAACATTTTTAAATTTAAGGCTAGTTACTTTTGACAATTTCTTTCCATAAGTTTTCTTTTCAATATCATTATCCATAATTCTCTTATAACGCTCTAAATCTACAATAACTTCATTAAAAGATAAGTTTAAATCGCCAATGTTTTTAATTGACGAATGTAACTTTTCCATATAACTACTAAAGGCAACTATATTTCCCAATGTCAAATTTCCTAATATTATTAATTTTGCAGAAATGAATAATATTAGAGAACTTAAAATAATAGTTATTAAATCCTGTAAACTCGTTACAGTCATCTTTATCTTCAAATTAGACATAGATACATTTTTTAAATCCTTAAGCTTTTTCCCATAATTTCCTTTAAATATTTTTTCTAAATTATTTAGTTTTATTCCAGTTAAATTTGAAATCGTATCTATTAGATAATCTGAATATGTATCTAATTTAGTAATATAGTCTCTTTGTTTACTAATAATAATACTTTTGAATATATAGTTAATTCCGTAGGTCAATGGAAGTAATATAATCGCAATTATAAATAACTTTAATGATATCCTAATCATAATATAAGCAGATATAAATATGCTAAACATAATCATAACTATGCTTGAAAAAAAGTCTATATAGAAACTAACTATTTTATCACCTGTATTTTCTATTCTGCTTACAAGTTCCCCTTCACCATACGAATTTAAAAATTCATATCTCGTATCTAATATTTTAGCGAACATCGCTTCTTTTATACTATTTGAACAATCTATAGATAATATATTGCCTATCCATTCCTCCAAAATACTGCTTAAACTTTGAAAAATATTTAAAAATAGACTTATGAGAATAAACTTTAATACTAATTGCAATTCTTTTATTACTATCAAATCAATAATTTTCCCAAATAGATAAGGAATCGCCATACTCGCAATTATTCCTAATAGTATGACTACTATTAAATATATAATTTTCTTTTTCTGTGGTAATATAAATTTATCAATTATTTTTTTGTGTTCACTCCAATCAAACATATTATTCATCTACTAAATATACTTTCCTAGATTTAAAATCAATTGACCAAAAAGAATTTTCAATACTTTCCCAAATATATTTATCGGATGTATCTGTCCACCATTTTTCATATTCTTCTACTATGTTTTTATAATCTCTAACTACTTTTTTATAAATTTCTTGACTTTCCGATAAGATTTTCAACAAGTTTTCTAAGGCTATTTTCTTTTCAAGAAGCTCTTCTAAATTTCTACTTTCTTCCTGTGTTAATGTTCCAACTACTTTCAACTTAGTTATCCTCCAAGTATTTTTTATTTAAAATTCCATTTACAGGATTTTTTTCTAAAACATCAACAAATGGATCTAAATAATTTAGCGGCTTTATATGTCTATCAAACTCCATTAATTCTAATAATTTTTTCTGTAATTCATAAGATACTCTATATTCAATACTAGATTTTACACATGACTTCTTAGCCGGTATATTAACTTCATTTGTATTTATATAATTTTCAAAACTACAAGAATTACAATGACAAATACTGCATTTATTGCAAAGTGGAGAATATTCTTCTGAGTATAAATGTCTATTGTATTTCTCTTTTATTCCATCATTTAAACTTCCTATATGATCCAAAGGAAAATTAAAGTAAAATTCTGGACAAACATAAAACTTATCGTTGCTAGCAAGGGTATAAGAATTCAATCCACTATCACATAATTCTTTTTTTTCCATAAACAATTCATCCGTTATTACATTTAGTTCTTTAATTATTCCTTTATTCAAATATTCGTAATAAATATAATCAGAAATATTTATTAGTTGCTTTTCATATAGGGTATAATTAAACTGTTTATCAATGTCTAATATATTTAGATTAATTCTGTTAGTCTTATTGAATAATTTTGTTACAAAATTCTCTATATCACTTAAATAATAAGATGATATATTTAATATTATATTTTCTTCTAATTTCATATTTCTTACAAATTCTACATCTTCAGGATATTCAATTGTAAGAATATAGTTATTAGTTATTTTTCTTATGCTATCTTGATTTCTTATTGAGCAATAGTGAAAAATATTATGTCCTTTTAAGTCTATCTCTTTGAAATTTAAATTGAGTCCATAATTACTATGTATGAATACTGGTCTTAGAAAATTATTTTTAGCATATTCTAATCCTTGCTTTATTGTTTCATTAGACATAATAGAAAGATCACTTCTATCTTCACTACTAGCACAAGTTCTCACAGCTGAATTAGACAATAAAAAATAAAGTTTATCTCTTCCTTCGTTATTAATCTCTCTTTCAATTCCATATCTATTATATAGTTCTGAAAAATAGTAATTATTTGCTCTTACTCTTGCTTTATGCATTTTACAAATATACTTTGCCTTTTGAAAATTTGTGTTACTATCTGCAGAATCATAATTATGACCGAAACATGAAGTGCATCCGCTTGCAATCCTGCAGTTAATACACTCCTCATCAGATTGAAGCTTCGTATTTATCAGATAATAAGGTCTTATTTTATCAAAATCTATGCCATTCTCTACATCACCAATTACAACTTCTTTTTTATTGTTAAGTGAATAATCTTTATATCTCATACATGGATACAATGATCCATCAGGTCCTACTGCTATCATCTTTCCAGCACCACAAGAAGCTATTTCTAATATTTCTCTACTATTTGGAAAACCTATAGATTCATCAAATAAAGTACAAGAATATTTATCAAATAGTCTATTTTCCAGGATATAGTCTGCCAATTCAATTAACTGGTCTTCAAAAATTTTGTCATCTCCATCTTGCCAAACATCTTCAAATACTACATTTGCTGCTACATCATATATTCCTAATTCCCATAAATGAATTACGCTATCTTTTAAATATTTTAAATCTTTACTTGAAAAAGTAACTTTGGTAGATGCTTGAAATTGATTTTTGTACAGTTCTATGTTTTTTATTATTTTATCATAGGAACCTTTGCCATTTGGAAAAACTCTGTGCATATCATGTTTCTCTTTTGTTCCATCTAATGTAATTGCAATTTCAAGTTTTCCTTGATTTTTATTTATAAAATCTTGTACTTCTTTACTAGCATAATTAACCCCATTTGTCGTTATATTAATCCTATAATCCCAATACCATTCATCCTTTAGTAAATATGCTTTTAGTTTAAAGTAATCACATATTTGATCTATTAATTTTATTTCAAGTAGTGGCTCTCCACCTATAAAATCTAATATAACTCCTTTTGGTCTAACTATTTTATCTGAAAGTACATAATCAATAAATTTCTTAGCTACATCAAATGACATTTTCTTATTTGAAGATTTGTGTGTAATATAACAATAATTGCATCTTAAATTACAATCCTCAGTCACAATAAATGTTAATGTTTGAGCAATACCGTCTTTCCAAATATTAAATTCTTTTCCGAGTTTATAAATATTATTGCTTGCCATTTTTATTACTTAAATTCTTACGTCCAAATCTTGGATGTTCTGCTGCATTTTTTGCAGTACAACTATATCTACATGAATTTACACATACCAAAACACATGCCATAAGAGGACTTGCACTACTACCTTTAGTATTTTTTTTTACTTTACTTGAATAATTCATTGTTTTATCTCCTCTTTATTTATTATTTTTTCTCTATCTAATCTTATATTATTTTAATATAAGTTTCAGCTAACTTTTGTGAATAAAAAAGCACTAGGAATTAAAATCCTAATGCCGATTATTAAAATGAGTCTACATAGCCTAGTTCTCTGACTTTATCTATCATTTCCTGATAATTTTTTACACCAAGTTTTTGATAAATTCTAGATAATGATACAGCTAAGCTCCTAACATTTGTATTCAATTCTTTTGCCAATTGTTTCCTGGACATGCCATTTGAATACAATCGTACTATATTTAATTCACATTTTGTGAGAGGTTCTAACATATGATTTTCTTCTGGAAATATTGTTTTATCTTCTAATACAATATTTTTTATGTGCTGTATTAATTTATTAGTTTCTTCTTCTTTAGAAATAAATCCTTTACAACCTATTTTTTTAGCTCTTTTAATATAAAAGTCTAATTTATATGCTGTTAAAATAACAATTTTTATATTTTTATACTTCTCTATTAGTTCTTCAGCTAAATCTAGACCATTTACGGTTCCTTCTATACCAGTTAAATTTATGTCTATAAGTAATAAATCATAGTTGAGAATTATTCCATCTATCTCAGATGAACTAAAATTATTTATTATATCTACAGAAATCGAATTTTCTTTTTCCAAGCTCATTTTCAGAGAAGTAGCTACCATTTTATGATCTTCTATTAATAAGATTTTCATTTATTACACTCCTATCCATAGGTATATCTATTTTAAATTGTACATAAGATTCTTCTGAATTCTCATCATCGTTAAATATATTAAAAGTAAATATTCCAGTTTAATCGTAAAACATTTAATCCAATGTTTCCATCTTTAATTTTATTTTCATCATTTATATAATCTCCGATATTTGTAATTATTAAATATATCGTACTATTTTCAACTTTTAGAATTATATGTGTGTTATAACCTTTAGAATGCTTGAACGCATTTATTAATAATTCGTTGATACATTTATATATCAACTCATCATAAGGAGTTGGTAAATTAAGATTTTGATCGCATTCAAATTCAATAAGCATCTGTTTGTTTAAATACATATCTTCCAAATCTGATATTAGCCTATAATATGCTTCATATAAAGATTTGTAATCTTTAAGTTTAGGATTGAACGAATCTATTTCATGTCGAATTAAATCATTTAATTTTTCTAGATTTTGTAAGATATAATCTTTTCCTGATCCAGTTAAATTATCTTCAATCCATCTACGTATTGCTATAATAATTTGAAGTATATCATCGTGTAAAAATGTTTGTATTTTCAGGATATTAAGCTTTTCAAGTTCAGTATCCTTGTACTTTTCATAATAATAACCCTCCAAAACTTCATCAAAAGTAATAAGTTTATAATTTCTATATTTTATATAACATCTAAATTCTGTCAAAAAAATAAAAAAGTACAAAGATATAATAACAATCACCCTTAAAGTCATACCGACTAAAAATAATATTATAAATAAAATAGTATATCCTGGTAAAAGCTTTCTCATTGCATTAGTAAATAACAAGATTCTGTTTTTTATATTTGTACTTATCATCTTGTACAACAATATTAATTCCATGAACACCAATGATAATAAAAGATATTCACTAATCGAAATAATTTCTATATTATTAAAATATATATAAATAATGAAAGAAATAATAAAACTTATTTGCAAAAACATAGTGGAACGACTGTGATACTTTCTTACGTTTTTATTTATTAGCCACAAAATACAAGGACTTATTAGCAAAATAATAAAAACACTCTTAAATAATAAACTAGAAAACATATAATTATAATTCATTATTATTGCTGAAATAGCAATAATAATAGTTATTAAAGTTCTTATTATATTTAACTTTTTCATTGAATATATAAGCTCTAGATTTCCCAATAAAAGTAAGTTGTAAATCATTAATTCGATATATTTGCCTATTAAAAAATCTCTCAACATTAAATCTTCTATAAAAATAAAAATAATAAATAGTATAGTAAGTAAACTATAATTCAAAACGAATTTTTTCTCATCATTTAATATAGTAATCACATACGCAATAAAGTTTATTATGCTTAGAGAAATTGCTATAAAGACTCCCATTTCCAATTCTTGGTAATATTTTAAAAAAGGAATTATTGGTATAAATAAAATAACTTGTAATACTATATGAATAATCAAGATTAAATTTTCTTTTTTCATTTTTCTTCCTTTATGAATTAATAAATAAAAAGTATTAACTATCCATATTTGGAGTTAACATCTGTATTT
>JBQDYR010000058.1:0-10388 GCA_052105355.1 Anaerococcus sp. | reverse complement strand
GGGGTGGTATGCTTGCAATAATTTATGCTATAGAAAAAAAGCCAAAGGAAGTACAATCTTTTATTCTATCTTCAACATTATCATCAGCAAAATTGTGGAGAGAAGAAAACTTAAAAAGAGTTTCTTTAATGGAAAAAGAATATAGAGAAGCTATTTTTGAGGCGGAAAAAACTAATAACTATAAGAATGATTTATATTTAAAGGCTATAGATGTATTTATGCAAAGATATTGTGCTCCCAAATATGATAAAAATTCTCCAGATTGTTTAACAAGAAAAAAAGTATCTGGAGAACAGTCTTATCTAATAGGTTGGGGAGAAAATGAGTTTACTCCTACTGGAACTTTAGCAAATTTCGAATACACAGACAGACTAAAAGAAATAGAAAAGCCTTGCTTGATTACTAGTGGTAGCTATGATTTATCATCTCCTTATATAGCCAAAACAATGCATGATAATATAAAAGATTCTAAATGGGAACTTTTTCAAAATGCAAGACATATGTCCTTTGTAGAGTACAATGATGAATATATAGAACTACTAAAAAATTGGCTAAATGATAAGGATTAAATTTAAAAATAATTTAAGCTTTATATTTTAAAAGTAAGATCATTTCAACTCCAAAAAAATATTTAAAATTGGTGTAAAATAGTTAAATATGATCTAATTATTAGCATAGAAAAGTTAAAATTATTATATATAAACCAATTTATAAATTTTATTTATAAAAAAATATTAAAATTAATTTGCAAAGTGAAAAGCTTGATGGTAACATATAGACAAGTAGTAAATAGACTTTGAAGGGAAGAGTAAAAATAGCGAAGATTAAGAGAGAGAAACGGCAGCTGTGAAGTTTCAATTGGGTTTATTTTGAAAACCACCCCTGAGTTTTTGCCTAATAGCAAACGCATGACCTGCGTTAAAACATCAAACGAGTATAAAAAAAGGTGGAACCACGGCATACCGTCCTTTTATCCAAGTGGGATAATAGGGGGTATGCCTTTTTATTATCCTGTAAATTAAAAGTATAAGGAGTTTTTTATGATAAAAATCACATATCCAGATGGTAGTATAAAAGAATACGAAAAAAATGTTTCAGTTTATGAAGTTACAAAAGATATTTCGGAAGGTTTGGCAAGAGCAGCTGTAGGAGCTGTTGTAAATGGCGAGATCATGGGTTACGACCAAAAAATTACAGAAGACTGTGATTTTAAGGTAGTAAAATATGATGATCCAGAAGGCAAACAAATTTTCTGGCATACATCTAGTCACCTTATGGCTGCTGCTATTCAACAATTATGGCCAGATTCTAAATTTGCTATTGGACCTGCTATAAAAGATGGGTTTTACTATGATATAGAAACAGAACATAGATTTTCTCCAGAAGATTTAGAAAAAATCGAAAAGAAAATGATGGAACTTGCTAAAAAAGATTTAAAAATGCAAGTAAAAGAAATCTCAAGAGAAGATGCTATAAAATATTTTGAAGAAAAAGGTCAAGACTACAAGGTAGAATTGATTAATGATATGCCTGAAGAAGAAACTATTACCCTATATGAAATGGGAGATGGCTTATTTGTAGATCTTTGTAGGGGACCACATCTTACAAGTACAAAGCAAATCAAAGCTGTTAAACTTAAATCTATAGCTGGAGCTTACTGGAGAGGAGACTCTGATAGACAAATGCTTCAAAGAATTTATGGTATAACCTTCCAAAAGAATAAGGAAAAAGAAGAGTATGAACAACTACAAAAAGAAATAGAAAGACGTGATCATAGAAAGATTGGTAAGGAAATGAAACTATTCTCCTTCCATGATGAAGCACCAGGATTCCCATTCTTCCACGGTAATGGAATGATTCTTATGAATGAGCTTCTAGACTGGTGGAGAGGAGTTTTGGAAGATAATGGTTACGAAGAAATTTCTACACCTCTAATCATGAATGAAGAGTTATGGCATAAATCAGGTCACTGGGATCACTATAAAGAAAATATGTACTTTACAGAGATAGATGGAGAAGGTTATGCAGTAAAACCTATGAACTGTCCAGGATCTGTTTTATCATATGGAGAAGACCAACACTCATATAGAGAACTTCCTATAAGACTTGCTGAATTTGGTAAAGTTCATAGACATGAACTTTCTGGAGCTCTACATGGACTATTTAGAGTAAGAGCCTTCACACAAGATGATGCTCACGTTTATTGTAGACCAGATCAAATAAAAGACGAAGTATTTAAGATGATCGACCTTGCAGACTTACTATATTCAACATTTGGATTTAAATATACTGTTGAATTATCTACAAGACCAGATGACTTTATGGGAGATATAAAAGATTGGGACTTTGCAGAAGAATCTTTAGAAAATGCTCTTAAAGAAAGAGGAATAGATTATAAAATCAACCCTAAAGATGGAGCTTTCTACGGACCAAAAATTGACTTCCACTTGGAAGATGCAGCAAAAAGAACATGGCAATGTGGAACTATCCAACTTGATTTCCAACTTCCTCAAAACTTTGATTTAACATATATTGATGAAAATGGTGAAAAACAAAGACCAGTTATGCTTCATAGAGCTCTACTTGGATCTATAGAAAGATTTATTGGTTCTGTAACAGAACAATTTGCAGGAAGATTCCCACTTTGGATCAACCCTGAACAAGTAGAAATAATTCCAGTTTCTGACAAATTCTTAGATTTTGCAGAAAACTTAAAAGCAAAAATCAAAAAAGCAGGATTTAGAGTTAAAGTTGATAAAAGAAGTGAAGGAGTAGGCTATAAGATTAGACAAGCCCAACTTAAAAGAACAAACTACATGCTCGTAGTAGGTGAAGTTGAGGAAAATAGCGGAAAACTTACTGTAAGAAATAGAGATGGAGAGGAAACAAAAGAAGTTCCTGTAGATGAATTTATAGAAAAATTAACAGAAGAAAGAGATGAAAAATGTATGAAGTCTATATTTTAGACTTTATACATGATATGATAGTTGTATGAAAAAATTTAAAGCTTTGATACTTGGTACGGACCACAACTCTTATGCAGTTGCAAGATCTTATATGGAGGCATTTGATGAAAAAGCCCTTGTAGTGGGATCTGCGGTTTTGTTGCCATTTTATCATTCAAAAATAGCAGATGTTTATACAAAAGGAAACTTCTCAAGAGATGATGATATCTTTGTAGACTACTTAAATGAGGTGGCAAAAAATTTCCCTGATACAATCTTTGTGTTTTTTGCTCCAACAGAGGTCTATATAGATATCTTGGTTAGGAATCTATCTAGGCTTAATTTTGACTTTAGGTGCCCTTATCCAGAAAAAGAAGTAAGTGAAAAACTTATTTGGAAATCAAACTTTTATGAATTTTTGGAAAAAATAGGTGTACTTTATCCAAAAACTCAAATGATTTCTAAGGATAATATCCATAGTCTAGACTTAGATGGAGATATTTTTATGAAGGCAGATCAGTATGAAGACTTTGTTCTTTTAGATTTTCCTGAAAAACAAAAGGGCTACAAGCTTTCTTCGAAAAAGGAAGTTATAGACTTTTTAGAAAAGATATATGATTCTGGCTATAAGGGAGATATGATTGTCCAACAATATATAAATGGAGATGATGGATTTGAATACTCTCTAAATGGCTATAGGTCTCATGATGGTAAATGTTCTATGGTTCTTGCTAGAAATATAGTTTCTGACAAAAGAGAAATGTGGGTGGGTAACCACATAGTTCAAATAGATTGCAATGATGAGAGAATGTATGATCTTGCTGAAAAGATTACAAGAGAACTTGATTATCACGGCTTATTTAACTTTGATTTTAAGGTTGATTCAAAAACTGGAGAAATTTTTGCTTTGGAGATGAATATCAGACAAGGTAGAACCTTCTATTATTCTATACTTGCTGGTGTTAATTTAATAAAAGTTGCTATAGATGATGCCGTCTTTGGAAAATCTGTTAATCTTAAAGGAAAAAATAAGTTTAGACTGATGACTTTGACAGAAAAGACATTAGAGGATAATATAAACCCTGAACTTAAAGATGAGTTTAGACAACCAGATAGGGTTTTAAATTCTGCAAATCCTATTATTTATGATAAAGATTCTTCTTTTTCTAGAAAGATTAGAATTAAAGATAATATTAAAAGATTAGAAAAAGAAATATTTTCGAACTAGAAACATATGACGGCTTTATGCCGTTATTTGTTTGAAAAAATGTTAGGAGGAGTATGGAAAATAAATCAGCAAAACTTGGTACCATGCCAGAAGGTAGACTTCTTTTTACAATGAGTTTACCGATAATCATTTCTATGTTGGTACAAGCTATTTATAATATTGTTGACTCAATTTTTGTATCAAGAATTTCAGAAGAAGCTTTAACAGCAGTTTCAATTTCTTTCCCTATTCAAAATATAATTATAGGAGTTGGAGTTGGAATAGGTGTAGGTGTAGCAGCCCTTCTTGGTAGATATTTAGGAATGAAAAATCCTTCCAGGACAGAACAAACGGCTCTTCATGGCTTTATTATGTGTATATTTGCAGGTCTTATTTTTGTTGGTGTGGGATTGTTCTTAGTCCACCCTTTTATTTATAGTCAAACAGACTCAGCTCAAATTAGAGAGTATGGGGTACAATATCTAAGAATTATTTGTATTTTTTCCTTTGGAGTTTTTATTCAGATACTTTTTGAAAAAATACTTCAATCAACAGGATTAACTATATTTACCATGACTACTCAACTTTCAGGGGCCGTAATTAATTTGATATTAGATCCGATTTTAATCTTTGGACTTTTTGGCTTTCCAAGGCTTGAAGTTATGGGTGCAGCTATTGCTACTGTTATAGGTCAAACTTCAGGTGCCACAATAGGATTTTTAATTAATAAGAAAAAGAATCCAGAAGTAAAACTTGTATTTAGAGATTTCAAGTACTCAGTAGAACTTTTTAGAGAAATTTTTAGGATAGGATTTCCAGCTATGGTTATGAACTCCATAGGATCTATTACAGTTTATCTTATGAATATTATTTTAAAAGATTTTGGCCAGTCGGCAATTGCATCCTACGGAATTTTATTTAAGCTTCAATCGTTCGTATTTATGCCAATATTTGGTATATCTAATACTATGGTTGCAATAATTTCATATAATTATGGAGCTAGACTTAAAGATAGGATAAAAAAATCAACCAAGTTAGCAGTAGTTGTTGCAACTGCAATGGTTACATTTGGTGCACTTATAATGTTCTTATTCCCAGTACAACTTTTGGGAATGTTTAAGGCTTCAGACAAACTTTTAGAAATAGGAGTTCCTATGCTAAGGATCGTTTCTATTTCTTATATACCTGTAGGGTTTTCTATAGTTTCTATTTCTATATTCCAGTCGCTTGGAAATTCAAAAATAGCTATAGCAGAACCACTATTAAGGCAAATTATAGTCTTAATTCCACTAGCTTATGCATTTTCTCTTACTGGAAATATAGATTTAATTTGGTGGTCATTTGTCTTTGCAGAAGTGGTTTCGACCATACTTTGTGTAGTTTATCTTAGAAAAGACTTTAGAGAAAAAATTGATGTTTTGTAATATAAAAGGAGGTAGATTAATATATAATCTCCTCCTTTTATATTTTTTTATATATTTTATGGATTATTTAATTTTATAAAGTTTTTATTAATATTTATATATTTAATAAATATTCCCATAATGTTTATTAATAAAATAGAATACTATTGCTGAAATAGAAGTTATTAATAATAATGAGACAGCAGCGATATATTCTCCATTTATAAAAGATATTACAGCAATTAATGAATTCATAAACATAAACACTGGACTCATTGCTGCATTTACCTTATCCCTAATTATTTCTGATCTTTCATCTTTTATACTTATTCTATAATCTTTATCTGTTTTTAACATTTTATCGTGTATCAAGTTTACGAAAGAAATGGAAAAGCTGACTGCAAAAATAAATATTGATAGAATTTCTGCTGTATGATTATTATCAAAAACAAATGATAATACTAGAGCGATTCCAGCTATAGCGAATCCTAAACCTATAAATACCTTTTTTTTCATAATTAATCCTCCTCATAAATAAATATTTCTTCAATTGGTAATTTAAAAAATCTTGATAACTTAAAAGCTAATATAATCGAGGGATTATACCTACCATTTTCCAAAGAACTAATGGTCTGTCTTGAAACTTCAAGAACAGAAGCTAATTCCTCTTGGGTTATCCCTTTTTCTATTCTTATTTTTTCTAATCTATTTTTCAAACAATCACCCTCCCACGACAAGTTAACTTTACATCAAAAGAATAACACGATTTGGAATTGATGTCAAGTATGCTTTACCTTTAAAACATTAGTAGTTAACATTAATTTGTATTTTGTAATACTATTTTAATAAACAAATATTTATACAGTAAAGAAATGAAATAAATTCCTTTAAATAATTAAATATCATAATTAAAAAAAGATGGACTTGTTTTTTTCAAGAACCATCTTTTATGCTATATTTGTTAATTTATATATTTGTTAATTTAATTTTCCGAATTTATTTTCTTCTACATATTTCTTTATTTCTTCAAAATTTTTTCCAGTTTCAACTTGCATAGCAATTTCTACTGAGCCTTCAACTAAAGGTAAGTCTGCTAATATAACTCTTTCTTGTGTTTCAGGTTCTAACATTTCTAGTGCCATTTGTGAATTCATCATGGAAGAACCAAGGTCAAACATAATAATCAAATTATCATTTTGAGATAAGTTTATTATCTTTTCGTTTATAAGTTCAAAATTTGAACCCAAATCGCCCTCTTCAGTTCCTCCAACATAATCAATATTAACATCTTCTGCCATTTGGCTAGTTAAATCATAAACTCCTTTGGCAAGGTCTTTGCTATGACTAACTATAAGCATATTTATCATAATGACTCCAATCCTGTTTTTATAATAAGATAGGTACTCATAGCACCTGGGTCTATATGACCGACAGATCTTTCTCCCAAGTAGGAAGCTCTACCTTTTTTTGCTATAAGTTCTTTAGTGTAATCTTTTTTCTCTTCTGCAAGTTTTACTATATCATCAAATGATTTTCCTTCTTCTAGAGCATTGGCAACAGGTTCTAATACATCAATCATGGTTTTTTCATCGATTTCTGCTTTACCTCTTTGTTTAACCCCATCGAGTCCATCTTTAAAAGCCTTTGTAAAGTCTCCTTTGTTCATTTCATCTTTTCCAGCAAGGCCTTGAGCGAATTTCATAAAGAAAGTTCCATAAAGAGGACCACTTGCTCCACCAACTTTGGAAATTAAATCCATAGAAACCTTCATAAATAAGTCTTTAAAGTCCTTATATTCAGCTTTCATATCTTCTCTTACAAAGGAGAAACCTTTATCCATATTGAAACCATGGTCTCCATCTCCTATTGCTCTATCAAGGTCTTGGAGATAAGCCTTGTTTTCCTTCATTACATCTGCAATTTTAATTAATCTATCTTGTACTTCTTTTATCTTCATTATCTTACAACCTTTAGTGTTTCTGCTTTTGCTTCTAGGTACTTTTTATCTGTATCATCCATTCTTAATAAAGTAACTGAAAATCCAGCCATATCAATACTTGTCATATAATTTCCTACATATGTCTTTGTAATATTTATTTTATCTTTCAAATAATCTTGTAGGTAGTTATTTACTATGAAAAGTTCCATTTCAGGAGTTTGGCCCATTCCATTAACCATAAGAGCAAAATTTCCTTGCTTTTCTTCATATTCTTCAAGGACTGTGTCAATTAATTCTTTGGCAATTTCATTGGCTGGTTTTAAAGCTTCTCTTCTAATACCTGGTTCTCCATGTATACCTATACCAATTTCCATTTCATCATCTTCTAGTTCAAATGATGGTTCACCACTAGTTGGATTAACACAAGGTTTAGTAGCCATACCCATAGACCTTACATTTTTCTTTAGATGTTCAGCTTTTTCTTTAATTTCTTCTAAAGTTTTATTTTCTTCAGCCATGGCTCCCAAAATTTTATGGAAGAATACTGTACCTGCGACTCCACGTCTACCAGCAGTATATAAAGAGTCTTCAACAGCCACATCATCATTTACAACAATATAGTCAACCTTTATGTCATTCATTTCTGCCATATCTTTGGCCATTTCAAAGTTCATAACATCACCAGTATAATTTTTTACAACCATAAATACTCCGGAACCAGTATTTGAAGCCTCAATAGCCTTTAGAACTTGGTCAGGAGTTGGAGATGTAAATACTTCTCCACAAACAGCACAATCAAGCATGCCCTCACCAACATAGCCCGCATGAGCTGGTTCATGACCTGATCCACCACCGCTTATTAGACCAACCTTGCCTTCAGTAAAATTCTTTCTTGCAACTACAGTAGAATCTTCAAGGATTTGTAGTTTATCTGGGCTAGCCTTAACAATACCGTGAATCATTTCATCAACGATTGTATCTGGATTATTAATAATTTTTTTCATAAAACCTCCTATGTTCAATATGGATTTATCTATACTAAATTTATACCCATATAGACTTTCATTAGTTCATTAAGTTAAAAGAATCATGAAATACCAAGTAAAATATGATTTAAAAATTTTACTTTACTTTCATATAAAATCACAGATAAAAAGAAGCTTATAATTAGACTTGCAAGATTTAAGGCAAAAGGTCTTATTACAAGAAAATAATCTAAAAGATAATTTACCATAGGAAATATGAAAATTATCGTAAAAATAAAGTATTTTTCAAAATTGATTTTGCTAAAGTTTTTGTTTTTTGAAAAGATTAAGAATAGTAAGAAAAGTGGACTTAAAAAGAAACCTAAAAATAAATCTTTTCTTAAAAACAAGAGCAATTCTAGAAAAATTAAAAAAATGCTTATTATATAAAAATATAACTTAATATTTTTCTTTAAATCTAGACAAGAAAAAACTAAAAATACAGAAAAGTATAAAAAATACTCTTTGTATATTTGATAGTTTTTAAGAGATTCACTAAAATTAATAGTAATATAGACTATTAAAGCTATTATGGCTAAAAATAGACTAAAATAAGATCCAAATATTCTTGTAAATATTCTTTCCATAAAATAAAAGGTGAGCCCTAAGCTTAAAATATAAAAGTTATCTGTTAGTATTTGGAAAAAATCTTTAATAGCTTCTTTATTATTAAAAAAACTTGCCCCTCTAAAAACATAAAATATTATAAAAGAGTAAAGGATCAAAGGAAATATAAGGTAAATAGTTTTTCCCTTTGGCATATGAGAAAAAAGGTATGCTAAATAGGCTATTAGAAATAATATAGACATATTTTTAATTGTTGTTTTTACTTGTAAACTCATAAATGGTAGAAATATTAGGCTTATAATACAAATTAAAGCTACTATATCTCCAATATTAATATTTTTCTTTTTCATATAATCACCATATAAATTATATAATATATGTATAGAAAAAGAAATGCATTGCTAATAGCTAAGAATTATTGTAAAATTAGGCTAAGGTGATGACATGGCAAAAAAAAGAAGAAATGAGGATATCTATGAGATAAGATCAAAACAGGCTCATAGAAATCAAAGAAGACGACAATCACATAAAAAGAGAAAAAAAAGACCTAAAAGTAAGGCACATCTTTTTTTAATAGGTCTAGTGGCTATTGTGCTTACTTTATTCTTCTATCAACTTTATATTAGAAAGCCAGAAGTTACAATAAATAAGGCTGTCTTAGCTATAAAAGATGATGATTTAAAAAAACAGGAAGATTATTTCGATAAGATTTCAAATATTAATGAGATTTTAGGCTCTGCCTATAGCGAAGATGAAGAAGAAAGAGAAGAGTTTCTAAAATCCAATTATTCTAACCTTGAAGTAAAAGTAAAATCAAAAGAAAAGACAGAAAATGGTCTTATTGTAAAAGTTGAAGTATCAAATATTGACTTTTTAGAAGTTTTAGATTCTATAAAAACAGATGATTCAAGTTTTCATAGGACTTACATGCAAGCTTTAGAAAAAGAAAATATAGAAAAAAATAAAACAGAAGCTAAACTTATTTTAAAAAGAAGATTTTCAGGCTATAAGATTTACGAAGATAAGGACTTTGTAGATGGAATATTAGGTGGAGTTTTAAAGGAAAATAATCAGTAAGAAGCTTGAACAAACTTAGATAGTAGAAACAGGAATTAGCTAACTTAAAAATTATCTTAGTTAGGAGTGATAGTCTATATGCTTTAGCTTTGTATATATTTATAGTGATGTTTATATAAACAAATAATAAAAAATATAGATAGGAAATTAAATATAGATTAAAAAGACTCTTGCAATTAAGTTTTAATTTAGCAAGAGTCTTTTAATGATGATTTATGTTAGTAC
>JBQDYR010000057.1:8435-10460 GCA_052105355.1 Anaerococcus sp. | reverse complement strand
GCTAGTTTAATTTACACAATATTATGGACTTGACTTAAAAATAGATAATACAGTTATATAAAAAAATAGAAATAAAAAATAGAAGAATTTACTATATTTTACCTTAAAGAAAATTATATATATATTTTTTGAATTATTTAAAAGTTATTTTGCACTATCTTTATTTCAAAAAAAATATATAATAATAACAAAAGAGTAAATATTACAGGAGGATATATGATACAAAATGAAATATTAATAAGTTCAGTTTTTATAGCTGGAATTTTATCGTTTTTTGCACCATGTACTTTTCCCTTGATACCTGCATATATAGGATTTATGACAGACAAGTCAGGCGAATATAAAAAGTTAAAAATCGGAAGATTTGAAATAAATAAAGGGGCTATTATAAAAACTATAGCCTTTGTATTAGGCCTCTCTACAAGTTTTGTTATTCTTGGATTTGGAGCTGGCATTATAGGAGGAGTTTTAAATAACCGTTGGATACTTACTTTTGCTGGTTTTCTAGTAATCTTATTAGGGATACATCAAATGGATTTAATTCATTTAAAAAAAATAGATAATGTTAAAGGAATAAGATTTAAAAACAAAAAGAAAAAAGCTCTTGGAACATATTTAATGGGCGTTTCATTTAGTTTAGGATGGACACCATGTGTTGGACCTATATTAGCAGCTGTCTTGGTAACATCAGCTTCTAGTGGTCAACAATTTTATGGGGCTTTTTTGATGTTGATCTATTCAATTGGACTTTTAATTCCATTTTTAATAATGGCAATTGCTTCAAGTGCATTTATGAATAAGTTTAAGTTTTTTGAAGAACATCTAACAGCTATAAAGAGATTTGGTGGGTTTTTAGTAGTATTAATGGGACTTGTTATAATGAGCAATCAATTAACAAATCTAACAGCTTTTTTTAACAATTTGTTCATTTAAGATTATAAATATAGAAAGAGGTAAACTATGAAAAAAATATTAGTGGCTGGATTAATGTCATTAACACTTACTTTGACAGCTTGTGGATCAGAGACTAAAGATACGGCAGATGTTAGTTTAGAAGAAAATAAAAAAATAGAAGAGAAGGTAGACCAAGCTGATTCCAGTGAGGCTGAAAATGAAAATAAGAGTGTTATGACTGAAGTTAAAAATGAAGGTCAGATGGCTTATGACTTTAACTTTCCAGATTTGGATGGCAATATGTATAAATTAAGTGATCAAAAAGGAAAAAAAGTATATGTTAAGTTTTGGGCTTCTTGGTGTCCGGTATGCTTATCTGGATTATCTGAGGTAGATGAAATGTCTAAAAATACAGAAGATTATGAAGTAGTTACTGTTGTATCTCCAGGTAATCTTGGAGAAAAAAATAAAGAGGAATTTATAGACTGGTTTAAAAGCTTAGGATATGAAAATACTAAGGTTTTATTAGATGAATCTGGTCAATTTATACAAGATTATGCTATTAGATCAACTCCTACAAATGTTATCGTAGGTTCTGATGGAGTTTTGGTTAGTGTTGTACCAGGACAGTTAAATAAAGAAACAATAGATAAAATATTCCAAGAGGTACAATAATGAAAAGAGGCTAACGTGAAGAAGACATTTTTATCACTTATTTTAACTATAGTGTTAATTATTAGTGGATGTTCAGATAATTTAAATGGTGAGAAAGATCTTACAAAAAACTCTATAGATACTAGTAAAAAAATAGAAGAAATTATAAATCAAGAACAGGAAAAAATTGTAAGTGAAAATCCTAATGAAGATATAGACTACTCAAATGTTAAACTTGATACTATATATCTAGCTGGTGGATGTTTTTGGGGAATAGAAGCCTATATGGAAAACATCTATGGAGTAGCAGATGCTATTAGTGGTTATGCGAATGGAGAAACTGCAAATCCAACCTATGAAGATGTTTTATATAAAAACACAGGTCATGCAGAAACTGTAAAGGTAGATTATGATCCTGAAAGAATATCTTTAAGTGAAATATTAGATTATTATTTATTGGTTGTTGATCCTACTAGT
>JBQDYR010000057.1:0-8425 GCA_052105355.1 Anaerococcus sp. | reverse complement strand
ACTAGTTTAAATAAACAAGGAAATGACCAAGGCAGCCAATATAGGTCAGGTATATATTATACAGATAAACAAGTTAAGGATATTATTCAGAAAAGATTAGATACAGAACAAAAAAAGTATATGGATAAGATTGTAGTTGAAGTAGAGCCTTTAAATAATTTTTATAAGGCTGAAGAATATCACCAAGATTATTTGAAAAAGAATCCAAATGGCTATTGTCATATTGATCTATCAAAAGCCAATGAAGTAATAATTGATAAGTCGAAATATCCAAAGCCTTCAGATGAAGAGCTTAGAAGTAAACTTACAGATATAGAATATAAAGTAACTCAAGAGAATAATACAGAAAGCTCTTTTTCAAATGAATATTGGGATAATGATGAAAAAGGAATCTATGTAGATGTAGCAACGGGAGAACCCTTATTTTCGTCAAAGGACAAGTTTGATTCAGGTTGTGGATGGCCTTCATTTTCAAAACCAATATCTAAAGAAGTCGTAACTTATAATAAAGATACATCTTATAATATGGTAAGAACAGAAGTAAGAAGTAGGTCTGGTGATTCTCATTTGGGACATGTTTTTGATGATGGTCCAAAGGAATTAGGTGGATTGAGATTTTGCATAAATAGTGCATCAATTAACTTTGTTCCACTAGAAGATATGGACAAAGAAGGATATGGGTATTTAGAGCATATTATAGATTAATAAGAGTGAATAATGTTATGACATTAGTATCTTAAGCTTTTAAATAGATAAAATTTTACATGATATTGTATAAGTCATTAATACGTGTTAATATAAAGAAGAACTAGTATTAAGGTGGATGATATGGATAACAAAATAATCAATCAAAAATTCTTTGTCCTTAACTCCATGAGTGACTGGGTTAGAATTATTAGTCCTGAAGGCAAGGTAATCTTTGTTAATCAAAAGATGAAAGAGGATACAAAGAATGTTAAATTTCTAGAAAATTTAGTCAATAATTACGATCCAAAAAATAAGGCTGAGCAAACCTCTCATATTATGAGAGATACTACTATAATGGAAGAAAAACTCATTGATGGAAAGTATTATTCAATAAAAACATCTCCAATTTACACTGAGGATGAATTTACTGGAATAGTTGAAGTTTATAGAGATATTACCTCAGAATCCAAGATGAAAATTGATCTTTTTAATGCAAATAGGGATATGTTGGATGATATTCGTTTTGTTAAAAAAATACAAAATAATATACTACCAAAAAACAAGTCATATGGGAAAATAGTTCTTGAAGGAAAGTATCTTCCATCAAATGACTTAAGCGGAGATATGTTTGATATTATAAAGATTAATGATAACAAATATGCCTTTTATATAGCAGATGTAATGGGCCATGGTGTCAAAGCTTCTATGATGACTATGTTTGTTAAAGTTACCCTTTCATCAATTTTTGAACGTCATCCTTTTTATAGTCCTAAACAAGCTTTGATGAGAATCAGGCAAAAGTTTGTAGAACTTGATATGAATTCTTCCCAATACTTTACTATGTGGCTTGGAATCTTTGATTTAAAGAAGGAAACATTGATTTATGCTAATGCTGGTCATAACTGTCCACCATTTATGTATTGTAAGGAAGATGGAAAATCTAAAGTTCTAGAAGTTTCTGGCCGTATGATATCAAACATAATAGAACCTACAGACTATAGAGAAGTAAAGGTAAATTTTAATCCTAACCATAAGATACTTTTTTATACTGATGGAGCTACAGAAAGTCAAAACTTTGAAAAGGAAGAATATGGTATAAAAAAGCTGATACAAAAATTTAAAGAAACATCAAACCTTACAGAAATAATAGAAGATATAAAAAAATTTACATGGGGTGAACAAAAAGACGACATAGCCCTAGCTCTTATAGCATATAAGGAGAAAAAATGACAAAACTAAATCAATATATAGACCATACTCTACTAAAACCTGAAGCTACACCAGAACAAATAGAAAAACTTGTAGGTGAAGCAAAAGAATATAATTTTAAATCTGTTTGTGTAAACTCATCTTATGTTTCCTTGGTTAAAAAATTAGACAATAATATGAATATAGCTGCAGTAGTTGGATTTCCACTTGGAGCTATGACAACCAAGGCAAAAGCTTATGAAACAAAACTTGCAGTAGAAGATGGGGCTAAAGAAATTGATATGGTTATCAATATTGGAAGACTAAAAGCTAAAGATTACGAATATGTTTTAAAAGATATAAAAGCCTGCAAAAACGAAATAAAAGACGGTATACTTAAGGTAATAATCGAAACTTGTCTATTAACTGATGAAGAAAAAATCAAAGCTTGTGAACTTGCAAAAGAAGCAGGAGCAGATTTTGTAAAAACATCTACAGGATTTTCTACTGGTGGAGCAAAAGTTGAAGATGTAAAACTTATGAGAAAAACTGTTGGAGATACTATTGGAGTTAAGGCTTCAGGTGGTATCCATTCTAAAGAAGAGGCACTTGCTATGATAGAAGCAGGAGCAAACAGACTTGGAACATCAGCATCAATTGATATAGTAAAATAAGTAAAAAGGGCTATGATGGAGAAGAATGAAACTTATCCACTAGCCCTATTTCTAAGAAAAATTAGGAGTAAATATGGCAAATGAAGTAATGATGCAGTCCTTTGAATGGGATAGCCCTTCAGATGGCAACTTTTATAAAAATCTAGTTAAAAATGCTAAGACTTTAAAAGATAAGGGAATAGATGCTTTATGGCTACCACCAATGTGTAAAGGTGGTTCAGACCAAGATGTAGGTTATGGAATATATGACTTATGGGATTTAGGTGAATTTGACCAAAAAGGAACCGTTAGAACTAAATACGGAACTAAAGAGGAACTTCATCAAGCAATAGATGCTCTACATGATGTAGGAATAAAGGTTTATGCTGATGTAGTATTAAATCATAAGACAAATGCTGACTTTAAAGAAAAATTTAAAGCAGTTATGGTTGATCAAAACGATAGAACTCAAGATGTTTCAGAACCCTATGATATAGAAGCATGGACTGGTTTTGATTTTAAGAATAGAAATAAAAAATATTCAGACTTTACTTGGCACTACTACCATTTTTCTGGAGTGGATTATGATGTAAAAACAGAAACTTCGGCAATCTTTAGAATTGTTGGAGATAATAAGTATTGGAATTCCGGAGTATCAAGTGAAAAAGGAAACTTTGATTATTTAATGTCTGCTGATATAGATCATGATCATCCAGAAGTAAGAGAAGAGATTTTTAAGTGGGTAGATTGGTTTATGGAAGAAACAAATGTAGATGGATTTAGATATGATGCTCTTAAGCATATATCAGATAAATTTATCCTAGACTTGTCAAATCATATTATGGAAAAGAAAAAAGATAACTTTTATCTTATTGGAGAATATTGGCAATATGATAGTGAACAAATAGATAATTATTTGGATGATACTTCTTGGAAGGTTGATCTTTTTGATGTACGTCTACATTTCAATATGGAAAAAGCTTCTAAATCCAACGGCGAGTATGATATGAGAAAAATCTTTGATAATACTATTGTAAAACACCATCCATTACAAGGAGTAACCTTTGTTGATAATCATGACTCTCAACCAAGTCAAGCTTTAGAATCATGGGTGGATGAATGGTTTAAAGAAATAGGATATGCTCTTATCCTACTAAGAAAAGATGGTTATCCTTGTATTTTTGCAGGAGATTACTACGGCCTAAATGGTCCAGTAAAAACTGATCCTAAGATAGAAATGATAGATAAAATGCTTAAGGCAAGAAAAAAATACTCTTGGGGAAAGCAAGATGATTATTTTGATCATGAACAAGTTATAGGATGGGTAAGAAGAACTGATGAAGAAAACTCATCTCTTGCAGTTCTAATATCTATAGGAGATATAGCTGATAAACAAATGTTTGTCGGTAAAGAAGAAGCAGGAAAGGTTTATGTAGACCTCTCAGGAAATAACGAAAATGAAGTTAAAATTGATGAAGAGGGAAATGGAGTATTCCAAGTAGGAGCAGGATCAGTTTCATATTGGGTAGACAAGGAAAGTATTGATAAATAATGAAATATTATGCTGTAAGAAAAGGAAAAACTCCTGGTATATATACAAGTTGGGATGAGTGCAAAATACAAGTTCATGGTTTTAAGGGAGCGATTTATAAGTCTTTTAAAAATCTAAAAGATGCTGAAAATTTTCTAAATCCTAAGGATGAAGATGCAAAAATAGATGAAAATACAGTCATTGCTTATGTAGATGGGTCTTTTAAAGAAAAGGATATGGCATATGGTTCTGGAGTAGTCTATATGACAAAAGATGGTATAGAAGAATTTTATGAAAGATACGAAGACTCTTTTGCCTGTCATAGAAATGTATCAGGAGAAGTTAAAGCAAGTGAGTTAGCGATAGAAAAAGCAATAGAAGATGGAAAAGAAAAAATATACATCTATCACGACTACCAAGGGATTTCATCTTGGGCAGAAGGAGAGTGGAAAGCTAACAACGAGCTTACCAAATCTTATAAAGCTTTTATAGAAAATGCAAAAAAGAAAATAGAAATTCATTTTGTAAAAGTAAAAGGCCACTCAAATGATAAATATAATGATCTAGCAGATAAATTAGCTAAAAAAGCTGTTGGAATTGAATAAAAAAAGCTCTTGTATATACAAGAGCTTTTTTATTAGCAATAATAAAACTTTAAACCAAATTCTTTACCATATTTTCTAAATCTTCCTTCATCCTTCTTGCATCATCTAGATTAAAGCCTTCTGGATTAGAAAAATATGCATTTATTTTTGTAACTTGACTTTTTATCTCGTCATCTTCGCCATGTTCTTCTTTATGGTCGTGCGCGATTTTTACTAGTGAATTTATTTCTTGAATAAGTTCCATTGTTCTGTGTTCATCATCATTTTCGTCTAATAAAAATCTCAATGGCCACTTTATATTATTGTCGGTAAGAGCAGCCTTATGAGGAACATATAGTTTTTCTTCTTTCATTTTTTTAACAAATTCAAAAATTTCCTCATTAGAAAAGTCTTTAAAAAGCATAAATGTAAAGTCATATTTATCCTCAAAATCACTGACTTTATCTTGCTTTTCAAAACCATCTATTCCTGAAAGATATCCAACTTTTTGATCTAAATCTTTCATTGAGATTTCTTTTATACCTATATTTTCTGATTTACATAAATTATCTAAAATATTTTTTTCTTTATCATTAGCGTTAAATAAAATTATTTCAGCCATTATTACTCCTTTTAATTTTCTATTAATAAATTGATTATTTATATATTTACCCTATTTTGGGTATATATATCATATACGCATAAAGATCTGGAGGGAATTATGAATAATAAACAAGATATTAAGGAAATAAATAAATTAATAAATCAATCTAAAGACATATTAAACTTGCTTAAAGGAGCTGAAAAAAGAATAGGTAGCAATGCAAATTTTAAAATTACAGGACTTGCTGGAAGAAATTTTTTAGGAGATTTTATAAGAAATTCTAAAGTTTCAACTATTAACTCTTCTATAGGAAGGCTTCAATCAAAACTTTTAACTCTTCACAAGGACCTCTTATTATACGATGAATCTTTGGCAAAAAAAATTGATCTACCGGTAAAATTAGAGGAATTTAAATCTTCAAGAACAGTGGTTTCAGACATTAAATTAAGAGTCAAAATGAGATCAAAAGAGCTTGAAGTACAAAAAATTCAATCAAAAATCAAAACGCTTATTAAAAAGTTGAATAAAGAAAAAGAAAAGATTTATTATAATATTAAAAAAGAAACAGAACTTGAAAAATTCAAATAAATTATCTTATTAAAATATTTTTGGAAAACATCTTTTTCAAAAAAATTTCTGATTAGTAAAAAGATATCAAGTGAAGATCCCTTCCTACTATATATTCAGTAAGAAGGGATTTTTTTAAATTATAAAAGTTTTGAAAAGTATATTATATTTTAATATCTTACTATATAATAGATTGATTATCTCAATAATTTTAAAGTACTTTTTCTAATTTTTTAGTTGAAAAGTTTTTGTTATCACCATAATTTACAATATTTTCAATATCAAATATTTTATCGCAAGATATATATTTTATCCTAGTATCGGGTATGGTTGCCTTGTTTAGCTTATATTTAAAATCAGATTTCACCTGATTTCTATAGGGGCTCTCTTTAGTAAAATAGTATATTTCCCAAATCACTTTTCTTCCAGTAATTTTATCTAGAATTTTAAAATACACCTGATCCACAGAACTTATGGAGGATCCAATAACTTTAAATTTTTCGATTGTTCCCTGCTTACTTGTAAAGTCAACAAGTTGAACTATTTGTTTACTTGTATCTTTATAGAGAAATTTAAGATAAGAAATTAGTGATTCTATAATAGTGAGATTTTTAAGGTTATTATCATCAATAGCTTTTTTTTTATCTTTTATAAGGTCATCAATAATATTTGAGTAACCATGACCAAAGAGAAGATTTTCTTGGTCTACACATCCATGTATATGAAATACTCTATCTTTTGGTATTTTATAAGTTTCTTCTAAAATTCTTGTATAATTAAAGGATATGAAGGAAGTATTGTTCTGATTTTTATTTATAGATGAAATTCTTCTAGGTACATCAGGATTAAGTGTGTTTATCCAATCGGAAAATAGCTTAGGAAATTTTTCTATAGTTGATAAACGATGGTTAAAAACTTGATTAAAAACATTGTTAACATCCAGATCACCATATTTTGGTCCAGGGTTTTTGTTAAGATATTCCCAGGCTAAAAGAAGGTTAGTATAGGCTATATTATCCTCTAAAGCATCCCACAAATATTTAGAATTAATTTGATAAAGTGATTCAAACCAGGATAAAAAGTCCCTATCGTTTTCTTTTAAATAATTTCTAAAATCAATATATTCAGACTTTAAACCATGGCCAATATCAAAACCATTACCAATAATATAAATAATCATATTACCACCCCCCCCTATATAAAATAGTAAAAAGTTTAAAAATGATATTTTGTCAAGTAAGACATTATAAAAGTTTATAAAAATTACATGCATATATATTCTATTAAAAAAAATAAATTTTGTCTATAAAATATAGTAAAAAATATAATGGGTTAATTGACACAATCATTTATTAATGCTAGTATGAAATCGAAAATTACAAATGATTATTTATAACCTTTACATTTAACGGAGGAAATCTTATGAATTACAATAATTATTTAAGAAGTAAATTGGTTCCAGCCTTCGGCTGTACAGAGCCTATTTCATTGGCTTTTGCTGCCAGTAGAGCTAGATCAATACTTAAAAAGGATCCAGATAAAATTATTGCAAAACTTTCTGGTAATATAATAAAAAATGTAAAGAGCGTAAAAGTCCCAGGAACGCTAGGTAGAAAAGGTATTGAAATTTCTATAGCAACAGGATCATTTCTTGGAGATTACAAAAAACAACTAGAGGTATTATCAGATATTGATAAGTCACAACTCTACAGAATGGATAAACTTATAGAAAATGGACTAGTTGAAGTTAGATTGGTTCATGAAAAAATAGGACTATACATAAACCTTACTTTAAAGGATGATAAAAATGAATCACAAGTAATTATTGAAGGATTCCACACTAATATAGTTTTTGAAAGATTTAATGATGAAATTTTACTAGATAAAAGAAATGAAAATGAAGAAGAGAAGAATTGTGTAGAATTATCCTTTGATAAAATTTATGATTTTGCTAAAAATACAGATTATTTAGAGATTAAAGATGTTTTAGATCAACAAATTTCATATAATTATAATGTAGCTAAAGAAGGTATTGAAAATGATTGGGGTTGTAATATAGGAAAACTCGTTTTAGATGATGCTAGTGAAGAAAACTTTGATAAGTTTGTAGCCTATGCAGCAGCAGGATCCGATGCAAGAATGTCAGGTTGTGAAAAGCCTGTAATAATAAATTCGGGTTCAGGTAACCAAGGACTTACAGTATCTGTTCCTATAATAGTTTATTGTAGAGATAATAATATAGAAGATGATCGTTTTTATAGAGGCTTGATTTTTGCAAACCTACTTGCACTCTATATAAAAGAAGGAATTGGTGAGCTTTCAGCCTACTGTGGAGTGGTTACAGCTGCGGCAGCTTCTGTATGTGGAATTGCATTTATTAATGGAGAAGATAAAAAAATAATTAAAGAGATTCTTTCAAATTCTCTTGCCACAAACTCAGGTCTTTTATGTGATGGGGCAAAAGAATCTTGTGCTATAAAGATTGCATCGAGTTTAAAAATGGCTTTTCTTGCTTATAAACAAGCAAAAACTGAAAATTCTTTTAAATCAGGAGATGGAATTGTAAAAAAAGATATAGATCAAATGATAAAAACTGTAGGGCACATAGCTA
>JBQDYR010000056.1:0-10672 GCA_052105355.1 Anaerococcus sp. | reverse complement strand
AGGTAGAATTTATATTTAAATCTTTAAATATTTCAGAAATCCTAAGATGAGTTTTTAACTCAAGTCCCTTAGATAAGTTTATGATTATATGATTATCATTAATATAGTTTTTAGCTTTCAAAAAAAGACTTCTAACAGATTGGGTAGGTATAGCATTTACTACATATTGGTTACTAAAAATTTCTTTTAAATCATTTGTTGCCCTAATATTAGAACTTAGTTTGATTTTTGAAAAATATTTTTTATTAATATGATGCTTATTAATATTTTCAACATCATTTATATTTCTGGCATAAATTAATACCTTATATTTATCTGACAATAGATTCGCAATAGCAGTAGCCCAAGTTCCTGCTCCCAATATAGATATTTCCATAAAAATCCTTTCTTAGAACATCTTCTTTTCTGTTTTGTTTATTAACCTACTAATATTTGCTCTGTGCTTAACTATTATTAATATAGAAAGTATCAATATAACCAGAGCAAAGTATGACTTTCCATAAAAGTATAAGACTACAAAAGTAGCGAATGCTGCTGTAGTTATTGAAGATAAGGATACTATTCTAGATGTGAAAAATACTATTAAGAATATAACTAAAAGTACAAGAGTAACCCTATAGTCAAAAGCAATAAGGGCACCTGCAGTAGTTGCCATACCCTTACCTCCTTTAAATTTTAATATAAAGGAAAATATATGACCTATTGGTGCAAATAGTAGAGCAATAAGAGCTCCATTTGCTCCACCTAGATAAGATCCAATTATTACAGCCAAAGCACCTTTAAAAACATCTAAAATTAAAGTAAGGATTCCAGCTTTCGCTCCAAAAGATCTAAATGCATTTGTAGTACCAGGATTTCCGCTACCCTTACTTCTTATGTCAGTACCAAAAAACTTCTCTCCTATAAAATAAGAAAATGGTAATGAACCCAACAAATATGAAATCAATGCTATTAGTAGATATGTCATTTTCCTTTTCTCTCCCTTACTTCAAATGTAAAAGGTACACCTATCAGATTATAGTTCTGTCTAATTTGGTTTTCTAAGTATCTCATATAAGAAAAATGCATCAAATTTTTATCATTTACATGTAAAACAAATTTCGGTGGTGCCGTTGTAACCTGAGATATATAAAATATTTTTAATCTTTTACCCTTATCTTGTGGTGTTGGTGACATCATGACAGCATCAGCTAAAATTGTATTTAAAACTCCGGTTTTTATTCTTGTATTGTAGTTATTATTTACAAGTTCAAGTGTATCTAAGAGACTATCAATCCTTTGATTTTCTTTTACTGATATAAAAACTATGGGTGCATATAAAGCAAAAGAAAGAGTATTTCTTATGTCTTTTTCCATACTTTTCATTGTATTTGTTTCTTTTTCAACCAAATCCCATTTATTTACAGCTATAATTATGGCTTTTTTATTATTGTGAGCATATCCAGCAATTTTAGCATCTTGCTCTGTTACTCCTACAGTCGCATCAATTAAAAATAGGCAAATATCAGAAGCATCTACCGCATCAAAGGTTCTTTGATTGGCATAGTATTCAATAGATTCTTTGACCTTATTTTTTCTTCTAAGTCCTGCTGTATCTATTAATACATAATTGTTGTCATTATATGTCCAATAGCTATCTACAGCATCTCTTGTAGTTCCTGCAATATTAGTGACAATCATCCTATCTTCATTTAAAAGCAAGTTAACAAGTGATGATTTTCCTGCATTTGGTTTTCCTATTATAGAAATTTTAGTTTCATTTTCAGATTCATCATACTTAGAAAAGTCAATAAATGAAATCACTTTATCTAATAGGTCACCCAATCCTCTTTTTTGTTCTGCAGATATTATTTCTAAATCCTCAAAACCTAATTGATAAAAATCATATATATCATCTGGTACTTTTTGTCCATCTACCTTATTTACAACCACAATAGTTGGTTTATTATACTTTCTAATCTCATTGCTTATATCAAGATCATGAGGACTAAGTCCTTGCCTACCATCTACTACAAATAATATTAAATCTGTTTCTCTAAGAGACTTTTCAACTTGATACTTAACTTCTTGATTCATTAAATCTTTATTGGAAATATCAAGTCCTCCTGTATCTGTAAGGATAAATTCTTTATTCAACCATTCAACCTTATCATAAACTCTATCTCTTGTAACTCCACTAATATCTTCCGTAATAGATTTTCTTTTTCCAACTAATTTATTAAATAAGGTACTTTTTCCTACATTCGTTCTTCCAACAAGTGTTACTATCGGTGTCGACATTTTACACCTCCTCTATATTATATTAAACAACTAATTAAACTTTTCTTACTGTTATTAATTTTCTTCCTTCATATTTTTTATCAAACAAATGAATTAATAAAATAGAAGCCGCAAAGAAAACTATAATGAAAATTATTGTCATCAAATCTTGATTAACATTACTATCTTTGAAAATAAAGTTAGCAAGTAGAGATCCAATTACTGTCATGATGACAGGGAAAATATAAGTAACTTTTGTTAGACTAGAAATTTCTCTATAGTCACTATCTAAATAGACCTGATCTCCCGGTTTTAAATTTAAAGAAGAATGGGTCATAACATAAGAAGGTTTAATTTCACAACCTCCACATGTAGAACAAGATCCACATCCTGAATCTCTTTGTACCATTACTTTTACTTGTCCATTATTATTTTCAACGACAAAACCTTTTTTACTAATTGTTGCCATTTAGTCCTTCTTTCTAGAAATTTTTATACTTAACTCCTCTAAACTTTTTTCATCAACTATACTTGGTGCTTCTGTTAGAGGATCTGTAGCAGATTGTGTTTTAGGAAACGCTATTACATCTTTAATATTATTGGTTTTTGCAAATAACATTACAAGTCTATCAAGACCGTAAGCAAGACCTGCATGTGGTGGTGTACCATATTGTAGAGCTTCAATAAAGAATCCGAATTTATTTTTAATATCTTCCTCTGAAAGATTTAAAGCCTTAAATACTTTTTCTTGCAAATCAGAATTATTGATTCTTACAGAACCTCCACCCATTTCATCTCCATTAATTACAATGTCATAAGCTTGTGTTCTCACCTTTTCAGGTTGACTTAAAAGAAGGTCTATATCCTCTTCATTTGGCATAGTGAATGGATGATGTTGTGACACATATCTATCCTCTTCCTCACTGTATTCAAACATTGGGAAGTTTACTATCCAGCAGAGAGCATAGTCTTTTTCTATTAGTTTTAAATCTAAGGCTACTTTTCTTCTAAGAGCTCCTAAACCTTCTAAAACTGTTTTGTTTTTATCGGCTCCTATAAGAATTAAATCTCCTTGTTTTGCATCAAGTTTTTCTTCTAACCCTTTTATAACTTCATCTGTAAGGAATTTTTTTATAGATGATTGCATACTTTCATTAAATTTAACATATGAAAGACCATTAAGTCCATAATCTTTAACAAAATCTGTAAGTTTATCTAATTGCTTTCTAGAATAAGCATCAGCCTGACCTTTAAAATTAATAGCCCTAACTGAGTGACCTTCTACGGTATTAGATTGAAACACTTTAAAGTCACTATCTTTAAATAATTCAGAAATATTTTTTATTTTATATCCATATCTCAAGTCTGGTTTATCTGATCCATAATCTTCCATAGCGTCTTTATAGTCTATTCTCTCAATAGGAAGTTTTAAATCATAGTCTGTAAACTCATCAAAAAGTTTTTTCAATAAACCTTCATTCATAGCTATAACATCATCTTGATTAGAAAAAGACATTTCTAAATCTAATTGTGTAAATTCTGGCTGTCTGTTAGCTCTTAAATCTTCATCTCTAAAGCACTTAACTATCTGATAGTACCTATCTAGTGAACCAATCATCAACAACTGTTTCATAAGTTGAGGAGATTGTGGAAGTGCATAAAATTTTCCTTGATTAACTCTTGATGGGACAAGATAATCTCTTGCACCTTCAGGAGTGGGTTTTGATAAAAAAGGAGTTTCGACTTCTATAAAGTCATTTTTGTACATATATTCTCTCATAGTTCTAACAATATCTGATCTAAGTTTTAACTTTTTTTGTACAGATTGTTTTCTCATATCAAGGTATCTATATTTTAATTTTAAATTCTCTGATACATCATCATCTTCTTTAATATATATAGGAGGAGTTTTTGCAGAATCAAGAATGTTAATTTTTTCTGCTACAATTTCTATATTACCTGTAGGTATATCTGGATTCTTTGATTCCCTCTCTCTAACATTCCCTTTAACTTCTAAAACATATTCTGATGAGATTTCTTTAGAAGTTTTATAGTTTTCTGCGTCTTCTTCTCTAACTACAATTTGTGTTATGCCTGTTTTATCTCTCAAATCCATAAATACAAGAGATCCTAGGTTACGTTTTTTTGCAACCCATCCCATTAATACAACACTTTCGCCAATATTATCTTCTCTTAATTCACCACACATGTGGCTTCTATTAAATTCCATAGTTCCCCCTTATAAAAATGGATTATTTATTCTTTCATATCCTACTGTAGTACTCATACCATGTCCTGAATATATTTTTGTATCATCAGGATATGGCATAATTTTTTCTCTAATAGAACTAACAAGTATATTATGATTTCCACCAGGAAAATCGCTTCTTCCTACCGATAATCTAAATATCAGATCTCCAGAAAAAATACGATTATCTACCACAAATGACATTGAATCTATAGTATGTCCTGGAGTCTTTAAACATAAAATTCCAAATTCTTCTATATTTTCACCATCTTTTAAAAAATTATCTATAATTATATTTACATTTCCAACCTGATTAGTCAAGGTATAGGCAGGATCCTTATATATTGATTTTGCATCTTCAGATGCATATACTTTAGCTGAAAATTTTTCTCTAAAATATTCTAAGCCCATAACATGGTCAAAATGTGTATGTGTTAGAAGTATTTTAGAAATTTTTATATTCTCTTTTTCAATATATTCCTCTATAGCTCCTCCTGGGTATACAGGATCAATTATAAATCCATTTTTATTATCATCGCTAACAACATAAGCATTGGTCATAATAGGACCAGTTTCTATTTTTTTAATATTCATAAATTAATAAAGCCTTTCACTATCTAATTGTATAGTTACTGGTCCGTCGTTAAGCAAGCTGACCTCCATATGTGTTTGGAATCTACCTGTTTTAACCACAAAACCATCATCAATAAGTTCTCTAACAAGTATATCATAATAGTCTTTAGCTTTTTCTGGTTTAGCTGCTTCTATAAAGCTTGGTCTATTTCCTTTTCTTACATCCCCAAATAAAGTGAATTGTGATACTACTAGTATTGACCCTTTAGTATCTTTTACAGATAGATTCATTTTTCCATCTTCATCTTCAAAGATTCTTAAATTTTCTATTTTTCTTTTTATATAGTCAATGTCTTTTTTTGTGTCCGTTTCTTTTACGCCCAGAAATACCAAAAGACCTAGATCTATTTTTGAAACTACTTCATTACTTACAACTACTTTTGCATTTTGGACTTTTTGTATTATTGCTCTCATTAATTTTTCACCCTATAAACATTCTCTACTTGTTTTAATGACTTTAGTTTTCTAACTAAATCATTTAATTCTTGTGTATTTAAAACTAGTACAGTCATATCAACAATTCCAAAATCATCATCTTTCTTTCTTACATTCATAGCTTTAATACTTACATTTTCTGCTGATATAAGTTTGGTTAGTTGATATAAAACACCTGTCTCATCTTTGGTTATAACCTCAATTTTTACTGGGAACTTATCAGACTTACTATTTCGCCAGTAAACATCGATAAGTCTTTCTGGAGATCTTAAATTAGTAATATTAGGACAAGACCTAACATGTACAGAAATACCATTTCCTTTGGTTATATAACCAATAATTTTATCTCCAGGTACAGGATTACAACATTTAGCAAATTTTACTTCAATGCCATCTTCAAAATCACTTACCTTTACTTCTGATCCATAAGTAGATCTAGTTTTTTCGGTAGGTAATTCAATCTTTTCTTCAACAATATTATCTTTAATTTCGGCCTTATGTTTTCTGATTAATTTTTGTATAACTTGTTCAGTAGAAGTTTTTCCAAAACCTACTGATGCATACATATCATTTCTACTTGGAAATCCTAAATCACTAGCAATTTCATCTAATAACTTGTCATTAAATGTCTTTTTGTGATTATGATCATGTTTTCTAATTTCCTTATCAATTAAATCTTTACCTATTTCAATATTATCTTCTTTATTGTGCTTTTTGAAGAATTGTTTGATTTTACTTTTAGCTTGATTTGATTGAACTATATTAAGCCAATCTCTACTAGGTCCTTGTGAATTTTTACTAGTAAGTATTTCTACAACATCACCTGTTTTAAGTTTTTGACTTATAGGTACTATAGAACCATTTACTTTGGCTCCTACACACATATTTCCAACTTCGGTATGAACTCTATATGCAAAATCAATGGCACATGAATTCATTGGAAGATTATATATTTCACCTTTTGGAGAGTAAACATATATTTCTCTAGAGAAGAAGTCTCCTTTTAGTGTTTCCATAAATTCTTTGTTATTTATATCTTTGCCACCGTCTTTTTGCCAGTCCAAAATTTGTCTAATAAATGTTAGTTTTTCATCAAATTCAGATGATTTTGTATTGTTTTCTTTGTATCTCCAGTGAGCAGCAATTCCATATTCACATTCATAATGCATTTTTCTTGTTCTAATCTGAACTTCAAATGGTTTTGAATCATCTCCAAAAACTGTTGTATGAAGTGATTTATAACCATTAGGTTTTGGTTGACCTATATAATCTTTTATCCTATTTGGGATAGGTCTCCATATAGAATGAACTTTTCCTAAAACCTCATAACAATCTGCAATAGTATCTACAAGTACTCTAACAGCTGTTAAGTCATAGATTTCCTCAAATTCAATGTCATTTCTTTTCATTTTTTTATAGATTGAATAAAGACTTTTTGGTCGTCCAGTTATTTCATAGTTTACCTTTGTATTTTTTAAAGCCTTGTCCAAAGTATCAATTATTTCATTTATGTAGGCTTCTCTTTCTCTACGTTTAATATGAACCATTTCAGCAAGCTCATAGTAGCCTTCTGGTTCTAAATAACGAAAACACAAATCTTCTAGTTCCCATTTTATTGTATAAATTCCTAATCTATGAGCAAGAGGAACATATATTTCTATAGTTTCAGTTGCAGTTTGCTTTTGTTTAACTTCGGTCTTATACTCTAAAGTCCTCATATTATGAAGTCTATCAGCAAGTTTAATTAATACAACACGTACATCATTACTCATAGCCAAAACCATTTTTCTAATGTTTTCAGCTTGTTTTTCTTCTTTTGACTCAAACTTAATTTGCTTTAATTTTGTAACCCCATCTACTAAAAAAGTAATTTCTTTTCCAAAAATATCTTCCATCTCTTTTTTTGTGACTTCTGTATCTTCAAGAACATCATGCATTAACCCAGCACATATAGTTTGATCATCCATTGTCATATTAGAGAGAGTTGTAGCTACAGCTATAGGATGAATAAAGTAATCTTCTCCAGAGTTTCTTTTTTGACCCCTATGATGTAGTTCAGCAAAATCATAAGATTTTTTAATTAAATCAATATCTGAGTGGGGATTATTTTTTTCTATAATACTTTTAAAGTTTATAAATTCTTTTTGAAAATCTTTTGCCATATTTCCTACCTCATATCAATTATTTTAATTTGTAAAGAGCGATTACCCCTAAATTCATTTATATCAGGATAATAGACAATATCTATACTATTTCCTGTAATATTTCCCTTAAATTTCTCTAATAAATATTTATAATCATCAACTGCATTAAACTTAATAGCATTTATTAAATTTCCATTTTTCTCCAATGAGATTTTTAAAGTATTTTTATTCTTTCCTATAAGGTCTATTCTCTTAATCTTCACTTTCTTATCAGCAAAAATTGGCCTTGAATTATTTTTACCAAAAGGTTTTAGTCTATCAAGACTTTCGGCAAATTCTAACGAAAGCTTAGAAATGTCTAAATTTAAATCTATATTTATGACTTTATGAAAATCTTCATCATTTAGCTTAGATTCATTATTTAAAAATTTTCTAAAATCATCAACTTTTTCCTTTTTAATGGATAAACCACATGCCATAGGATGTCCACCAAAGGATTCTAATTTATTAGAATATTTAAACACTTCCTCATATATATTATAAGCCTCTATAGATCTTCCTGATCCTTTAAGAATGCCTTTTTCTATAGAATCAGATAGTATTATTGTAGGTTTGTTATATTTTTCTTTAACTCTTCCAGCAACTATTCCACATATACTTTCTTGTAAACTTTTCTCATAAACTACAATAACATCATCTTCATAATAGTTATTTTTCTTTATTATCTCAAGAACTTCTTTTAAACCACTTTCAGTAAGCCTTTTTCTTTCATTATTTAACTCTACAAGCCCTTTTGCATATTGATTTATTTTATCTAAATCTTCTTCCATTAGTAAGTCTATTGCAAGTTTAGCAGTAGAAAGCCTTCCAGTAGCATTCATACAAGGTCCTATGACAAAGCCTAGTGTATAAGCATCCACTTCTTTATCCCACTTATTTTCTTTTAAAAGAGCAGATATTCCTAGTTTATCAGTATTATTGATTCTTTTAAGACCTTCTATAACAAATATTCTGTTTTCATCAGTAAGGCTTACTATATCACATACTGTTCCCATAGCGACATACTCTAATAGACCATAAAGATATTCTAAATCTCCACCTAAGGCTATAAATAAACCCTGTATAATTTTAAAAGCTACTCCAGCTCCGCACAAATCGTCAAAAGGATACTGACTATCGAGTCTTTTTGGATTAATAACACAATCGGCTTCTGGAAGAATTTGTTCAATCCAGCCATCCTTTTCTTCTTTTTTTACTTGATGGTGATCACTAACTATTACTTTAATTCCATTATTTTTTAGAACTTTTGCTTGATCAAAAGCAGTTATTCCATTATCACAAGTAATGACTAAAGATACTTTATCTTTTATAGCATTCTCAACCATTAAATCACTTATTCCATAGCCCTCTAAGACTCTATTAGGTATGTCAAAAGAAACCCTATCGTAAAAATATAGAATTCCATCAAGGAGTGTCATAGTCGAAGCAATACCATCTTGATCATAATCACCAAATATACGTATTTCTCCACCTTTCTCCATAGTGTCTATAATCATATCTATTGCTTTATCCATGTCTTTTAGTAAAAAAGGATCATGAAGACTATTTAAGTTAGGTTTTATAAACATAGAAACTGTTTTGGGATCTATTATATCCCTATTAGCTAAAATCAATGCCTCTAGTTTCGTAATTCCTTCTATCTTTAAATTATTTATATAATTGTTCTTTTTTCTGTATAAAAACCATTTTGTTGTATTCATATCTATCATTAGATTATACCTTTTTTAGAATTAATATAAAGATAGAGGCTCTAAGCCTCTATGATCTTTTCTATACTATCTTTTGTTATTTTTATATAAGAAACTCTATCAATATCTCCTGTTAATATCAAACAAGATAAATCATCCATATCAATAACCTCACCTATAATCCCCGAATTGTTAATAATTTTAGATCCTATAGTAAGATTTTTATTAATAAAGTTCTTATTATCCTTTTTTCTATTCTCATCTTTTTTTACATAAAAATAATATGATAGACATAAAAAAATAAGGATAATGTATTCTAACCTAAAACTAGTACCCATATTTATCGTAAAATTCTTTTTTATATTCCAAGAACCTATCTTCCATAATAGCTTGCCTAATATTTTCCGACAAATTTAATAAGAAATATAGATTATGGTAGGTTAGAAGTCTTGCTCCTAAAATTTCATTAACATTCATCAGATGTCTAATATAGGCCCTTGAATAGTTTCTGCAGGTATAACAATCACATTCTGAATCTAGTGGGCTAAAATCATCTTTATATTTTGCATTCCTAACTACTAATCTACCATTATGAGTCATAGCAGTTCCATTTCTTGCAATTCTTGTTGGTAAAACACAGTCTGCCATATCTATACCAGCTTCGAATGATTCAAAAAGATAATCAGGAGTTCCTACTCCCATGTTGTAACGTGGTTTATCTTCTGGAAGTAATGGTGTTGCAAATTCTAAAATTTCCACCATCTCTTCTCTAGACTCACCAACAGAAAGACCACCTAAAGAAAATCCATCAAAATCCATTGCGCAAGTTTCTTCTATTGAAATTTTTCTTAAATCTTTATACATTCCACCTTGTATAATACCAAATAAAGATTGATCCGGATGAGAGTTAGCTTTGTGATAATCAAGTCCTCTCTTTGCCCATCTTATAGTTCTTTCCATAGATTGTTTTACATAATCATATTCTGATGGATAAGAAACACATTCATCAAAACTCATCATAATATCAGAATGTATATCATTTTGAATTTCTATAGATTTTTCTGGTGTGAAAAAGTGTTTAGATCCATCAATATGAGATCTAAACATGACTCCTTCTTCATTAATATTTCTCATACCTGCAAGTGAAAAAACTTGAAACCCACCACTATCTGTAAGTATTGGTCTATCCCAATTCATAAATTTAT
>JBQDYR010000055.1:0-10868 GCA_052105355.1 Anaerococcus sp. | reverse complement strand
ATGAAGAAAATAATATATTTAGAAAGTAAAATTAGAACAAACTGATAAATTGTAATTAGTAAAACTAAAAATTCCAGGAATAAAAAACTTGTCAAAATTAGTAATAGAATTTTCATTTGTAGAAAAATAATACACATTTAATAATATGTAGCATTGAAAAATAATAAAGATAAGTAATGCATGGTATGTATGCTGTAAATTATTATCTAAAATCTATATAATAAAATATGTAAGATTTATCTGAATAAGATTTTTAATAGCTTCTTAAATTAGGTTACATAATTTATATTATTATGACTAAAAGTTGTATTTTCTTAATTTACAATAGAAATTAATATTTGCATGTTTACTGGGAAAAGTGATAAACTAATAGTAACAAAGTATGTTTAAAGCTATGTTAAAGATTTGAAAAATTAAATTTGATTTATTAAGTTTTGGTGGATATAGGATCTATATGTAAATATGTTTTGTAAGGAGGGTATTTATTTGAGAACTTTTATAAAAAAAATATCAAAAATTGTAAATATAGATAAAAAGGAGTACTTATATAATCAATTATTATGTTTTTTTTGTCTTATAACGTATACTGCTTCTTCTATTATTTTCCCAAGTTTTTTAAGTAAAATTGTTGATATTGGTATTGCTAAAAACGATTTCCATGCTATTTTAAAATATTCTTTAGAAATGTTGTTATGTGGTGTTATCATGGTAATTTTTTATTACTATCAGAGAGTATTTTTTTTTAGATTTGGAAATAAAATTGTTTTAGATACAAGAAAAAAAATATATGAAAAATTATGTAATGTGAACATTTTTTTTTGGAACAAACATAAAGTCGGTGATATTTTAACTATTCTTGATAGTGATTTAGATAAATTACAGGAACTTTTGACTTCAAATATAAGTGAGTTAATTGTAAACTTGATTTTGGCGATAGGAATAGCTTCATATATAATAATATTAAATATTAAAATAGGTGTATTTGTTATTGCTTTAGCTGTAATTTTTGCTATAATTCAGAAATTGATTTCCAATAAAAGTAAAGAAGAAATGAGAATTTTTAGAGAAATAATAGGGGATTTCAACTCATATAGTACTGAAACCATTAATAATATGATGTCTTTACAGATGACTGGTAAAGTAAGCTATATAAAAAAAACATATTCTAATAAGTGTAATATATTATCATTGAGAGGGTTACGACTTACAAAAATTTTAAGTATGGTAAGTGTTACAGGGACATCTTTTAATATACTAGCTATTATTTTAGTATTATTTATTGGTGCTTTAGATGTTTCTGATGGCTTACTTTCTGTTGGTTTGCTCTTCAGTATGACAATATATGTCCAACGATTATACTCTCCGATTGTAACTCTTGGGAATCTCTTTGTCAAAATTAGAAATTTTTCTCCAATTCTTGAAAACATATACGATTTGGTTTCTAATGAGAACATAATTGTTCAAGGTTCTTACAAATCGCAACTTCCTTTAACAGGGGAAATCGAATTTAAAAAAGTATCGTTTTCATATAATGGTGAAGATTATGTTATTAAAAATTTTTCTGAGCATTTTAACCCAGGAGATATAGTTGGAATTGTAGGAGAGAATGGAAGCGGAAAGACAACAATATGCAGACTTTTAACCAAGTTATGTGATGTTACTGAAGGTTCAATTGAACTAGATGGTATAAACTTAAATGATATAGAAACTGATTATTTACGAACACAAATAGGAGTCATGACTCAAGATAGTTTCATACTAACTGAGGAATTCAATGAATTTTTAAATAATAAACAAAATGCAATTTTACTTCAAAAATATATAAACTCAATGAACTTTTCTAACTCAGGTATTAATATAACAGAGTCTGGATTTGAGATCAAAGAGAATAAGTTAAACATATCTGGTGGAGAGGCAAAAAAATTAGCTTTATATAAATTGTATTTAGAGAACAAACCTATCTGTATATTGGATGAACCTACAGCTTTTCTAGATTCTGTCAGTGAAGAGATTATGATTGATTTTATAAATAACTATTTCAAGGGAAAGACTCTTATTATAATAACACATAAACCAGAGATTTTACGTTTATGTACGAAGATTTTAAAGTTAACTGAAAAATCATGAGTGGAGGTATAAGTCTATGAAATTAAGTATTTGGGTAACAAGATCTTGCAATATGGATTGTGATTATTGCTATGAACAAGATAATTTACGAGATGATATGTTTATTAATGAGTATGAGTATATTGAAAAATGTATTGATTTCATTAATACAACATGCCGTAGGACAAATAGTAATAAATTATTTATTAAATTTTTTGGTGGAGAACCTTTACTTAAATATTCATTTATATATAAATTTATTAAAAAATTAGATAATGAAATATTACCTGGCATTAGGATTTTTTATTCAATTACGACCAATGGTACCTTAATGACAAATGAGATCATTGCTTGGTTTAAAGATAATGACATAGAGTGTGCTTTAAGTATAGACGGAAATAAATCGGTATATGAGTCCAATAGACATTATAAAAATGGAAAATCTTCATGGGATACTGTTGATGAACTAATACCCAAGGTTGTAGATAATGGTCTAAAATTATCTGCACGCATGACTTATAATTCTAAAACCGTGGATTCATTATATAGTAGTTTGATGTACTTAATTAATCGAGGATTTACAGTATTAAAAGCCATACCTGATTACTTTGATGATAATTGGACCGATAATCAAATACCAATACTTGAGGAACAAATTAGATTGATTTATAAATTTAAATATGAGAATCAACATATACGTATTAATTTGGATGACGATGACTTATTTATTGGTAGAAAGGGTTGTGCTGGCGGATATAGTATGTTTAGCGTGGATAGAAATGGTGACATTTATCCATGTACATATATTGTAGGTACTCCTAAATTTATTATTGGAAACATTTTCGATAATTGTGAAATCCCATTAAATTATACAGATGGAACACAAATTCATAGAAAAGGTTGTAATGGATGTAAGTATTACAAATGTTGTAAAAGTTCCGGCTGTTTGTATGGGAATTATAAGCTTTCAGGTCGATTCGATAAAGTTAATAACTTTTTTTGTTCATATAGAAAAATATTGTATAGCATAAAGGAGAGAGGAGTATGATCAATTATGATAATTTAGTAATTTCGAAATATGCAAAGACTTTATATTGGAAAAATTTATGTATTATTGGAAATATAGCGGTGGATGGACGTTGGATAAAGATCCCAAAGTCAGTATTGATAGACAGTATTAATAAATTAGAATCTACGGATTCTTCCCAATCACTAGATGAAGTAACTAGAAAAGTTTTTGATAAATTATATGAAATTCATGTTCTTATAGAAAAAAATAAAATTGAAGATGAAGAAAAGAATTTACTTAGACCTCAAAATGTAACTATTGAATTGACAACACTATGTAATCTAAAATGTAAACATTGTTCTTACAGCTTTGGTGGAAATAATTATAAAGAGATGTGCATTAGTACAGTTATTGGTTTGGCTAAATGGTGTTCAGAAAATGGTGTCCAGCGTATAATTTTAACTGGTGGAGAGCCTTTTTGTAGAACTGATATATTTGAAATATTGGAAGGTATTCGCTCTTTTTATAGCGGTTCACTAGAAATAATGACAAATGGAACATTGATAGATAAGTCTGATATTCCATTTATTATAGAAAATGTAAATCGATTACATATAAGTTTGGATGGATATGATGAAGTAAGTGTATCTTCTATTAGAGGTCAATTTGTTTTTGAAAAAATTATTACTCTAATTAATAATTTACATTCAAATAACTTTAAAGATATTTCCTTATCGTGTGTAGATACTGGTGATCAAGAGAAAATAACACATTTTTATGAACTAACTAAACGATTAAATGTTCATCCAGTGGTTCGTAAACTAAATTTAAAGGGGAAAGCTAATGAGAACTTCAAATATAAAAACGCTGAGTCAATCGAGTTAAGTTCTTTAAATGGAACTAATATGAAGTCTATATGTCATCATAGTTACTCTTCATTATTTGTGAATACAAATGGCGAAGTGTTTCCATGTGCTGCATTGAGAGAAATCGAATATATCATTGGAAAGTTTTTAGTAGGAGAAAATAAGTTCGAATTTATGTTAGATTCATTAGTTCCGATTATCGACACTATAGAAGATTGTTCATCGTGTCCTGTCAGATATTTTTGCTCGACCCCTTGTATTTCACAAAATGATGTGATATACTTAAATAAAGAATATAGAATGGAACGTTGCAAAAAATTATATGAAAAATTAATTACCATTGTATGGGATAATGTTGATGTGAGATAGCAGTTGGTCGCTATTTTACATAGATTCGTAGTATGTTTTGAAAATATTTTTAAAGGAGGTTTATTTATGAAAGAACAAAACACTAATACTAAGGATACTTGTAAGGTTGAAGAACTTGACATCGAGATTAAAGGATATGGCTGTGACGATGATTGTCAAGAATTCTTTGAAAAGACAGCTGGATATAATTGTGGATGGAAACCAACAGATAACACAAGTCCATTATGGTAAAATTGGGAAAACAATAAAAGGGAGGATGGATTATCCTCCCTTTTATTATATTATTAAACAGGATTAAATTCATGAATAAATTAAAAATAGCTGTGTTAGATAGTGGATTTGATTTTCACAGACGATTGCAAAATCCAATAGTTTATAGTAATAGTTTTTCGAGCGAATTATCACCTATAGATAAAAATGGACATGGAACATGCATTATAAAATTAATTGATTCGATTGGGACTAATATAGAAATCTATAATATGGCAATTTTAGACAAAAATAGGGAAGGTAATCTTTGTTCGCTTAAGAGTGCATTAAAAGAATCTATTAAAAAGGATGTTAATATAGTAAATCTAAGTTTAGGAATAGAGAATATGTCCGTTGATTCGGAATTAGAAGGTATTCTATTAGAATGTTGCAGAAAGAAAATAATTCTTGTAACAACCACTTCTAATCGTGGAAAGCTCAACTATTTAGCACAATACAAAGATATACTTAGTATTCAAAGTAGAAACCATAACCGTGTAAATAATGATCTACTTAAATTAAACCCTGCGGCTTTTTTTGTAGATAATATACCAAGGGTTGTTCCGTGGATAAATGGAACTTATAAATTAAGTGGTGCAAATAGTTTTTTGACACCATTCCTTATAAAAAATTTATATCAAATTAATAAATCAAAAAATGATCTAGAAGAAAGTTACAAAGTGTTACTAAAGTTGCAACCATCAAGTATTTTAAGACTCTCACCTAAACAGTTAGAAATCAAAAGGGATTGTTTAATTGATAAATCACTTTATAAAAGAATGATATCCAATTCGATTATTACAGATATGTATAATAGTGATGGTAAATTGATTATCGAAAATGCTACAAGTGAAAATGTCACAAGGTTAGTTAAGCTTATCAATTCTATAACTAAATTAAATTATATTAATAATTTAATTTGGATATCAGATATTATGTTTATAGAAAATTTAACAAATAAATTATTGAGTATAAAGGAGGATAGTTATGGATGATAAAATTCGACTTGATGACGTAGCGTTTTCTGACTATACGAGGATCATTATTAAGAATGACTATATTGTTATAGGAGATATACTTAGAAGTGGGCTTTGGATTAAAATACCTGTTGAAGATTATTACTATATAAAGCCATATATAGGAATAATCGATGGGTATAAAAAATTGATGAATAGTTTGGAATCAGTAGAATACAAAGTTTATTATACGAAACTATTGAGGGTTCTTGCAAAGATAAAGGTTTTGGTAAATAAAGAATTTAAAAAAAGAGAAGTTTTTATTAAGGACTTGTCATTAGAATTAACAACGGCATGCAATTTAAGGTGCAGACATTGTTCTGGAATGTATGGGAGTAAAGAAAATAAATTTTTATCTAATTCTCATTTAAAAAGCATAATAAATTGGGCAAATACTAAGCAAATAAATTCGCTAACGCTTACAGGAGGGGAAATTTTTTGTATTGAAGATATATATGAAAAATTGAAATACATTCGTAATAATTTTAATGGGAATATAAGTATTATTACTAATGCTACATTATTCTCGGAAGAAAAAGTAAGTGTTTTAACAGAATGTGTCGATGAAATAAATATAAGTTTAGATGGATATGACAAACAAAGTGTAGATTTTATACGTGGAAAAGGTACTTTTACCAAAGTTATGAGTTCTATAAAACAATTACAATTAAATGGTTTTTATAACATTACATTGTCTATGATTTTGACAAGTGATAATAGTATTCACATAGATGAATTTAAAAAACTATGTAAAAAAATGAATGTAAGACCTATAACTAGAATATTAGCTATTAAAGGTCGTGCTATAGAAAATTATGATTTTTTAATTTCCGAAAGTAATAAAGGTGCAGAAGATAATATCTTAAAGCATATAAATATGTTATCAATGTGTAATGCGGGATTTTCTATGATTTCTATTACTGCAAGTGGTGCGGTAACGTTATGTGCATCTACTGAAGATAGCAATATAGTTTTAGGAAATTATAATGATTTAGATAAGATTTCAAAGAATATTAGTCATATACAACAAACTTGTATTGTTGATGAAATTTCACCATGTAAGTTTTGTGATGTGCGTTATTTTTGTTCTTCTAAATGTTATTCAACAAATATTAATATTTTTACTAATCCCTATTTACGAAAACAAAGATGTATAAAATATAGAGAAAAGTTACAAAAATATGTTTGGGGATGATTTAATTCTATTTAGAATATGAAAATAACTATTTTATAATAATATGTCATTAATAACTTTTAAATAGATTTAATTTATAGGGTTTGTATATTAGAAGGGAGAGATTTTAATATGAGTATTTTGGAAACTATAAATTTAAAAAAATATTTTGGAAAAGAGCCCAATATTACAAAAGCATTAGATGGGATTTCTCTTTCAATAGGAGAAGGTGAATTTGTTGCTATTATTGGAACTTCTGGAAGTGGAAAATCCACTCTTTTGAATATGATGGGTGGTTTAGATAAACCAACTTCTGGAAAAGTACTGGTAGATGGAAAAGACCTTTCTACACTAAAAGATGAAGATTTGACTATTTTTCGCAGAAAGAATATTGGATTTATCTTTCAAAATTATAATCTTGTTCCGGTTCTAAATGTATATGAAAATATTGTTTTACCAGTAGAATTAGATGGAAAAGCAGTAGATAGTAATTTTATGGACGAAGTAATAGAAATGCTAGGTTTAAAAAACAAACTTCAAAATATGCCAAATAACCTTTCAGGAGGTCAGCAACAAAGAGTTGCAATAGCTAGAGCTCTTGTAACAAAACCTAAAATTATCTTGGCGGATGAACCTACTGGAAATCTTGATAGCAAGACTAGTAATGATTTTTTAGAACTTTTAAAACTATCGAGTAGAAAATTTCATCAAACTATAGTTATGATCACACATGATATGGATATTTCAAATCTAGCGGATCGAACTATTCGTATTGAAGATGGAAAAATTTCTGGTTAAGGAGAATTTTATATGAAAAACTTTTTTTCTGATAATAATTCTTATATTAAACTTCTAGCTAAAAGAAGTTACAATGCTAATAAGAAGAGGAATTTATTTGTAGTATTAGCTTTGATGCTGACAACTTTTATGATTACTTCTATATTTAGTTTGGGATTTAGTTATTTTGAAACATTAAAGAAGCAACAAATTAGATATATGGGGACAACTGCAGATGCAGCTATAACCAATATTACAAAAACACAAGAAGAAGAATTAAATAGTTCAGGATTGATATCTATAAAGGGAATTAGTCAGAGATTAGGAAATATTGATGCGACAGAAAATAAAGATATAAAACTTGGACTTACTTATATAGATAAAGAAGAATGGGAGAAACATAGAAAACCCACAGTTTCCAATATTACTGGTTCATATCCAGAGGAAGAGAATGAGGTTATGTGTCCTATTTGGGCATTAAATGAATTGGGAATTAATAATCCTAAGATAGGAATGAAGATTACCTTACCATATAGGATATCAAAAAGTAATAAAGTTTTTAATAAAGATTTTATACTTTCAGGCTATTATAATGATTATACAACTACTCGTGTGGGGAAACGTGGTTCAGTATATGTATCAAAGATTTTCGCTGACAAAATTGACCTACCATTCGAAGATATAACTAGTGCAATGATTACTTTTAATGGAGACGAGAAAGCTGAGCATTCTTTTGAAAAATTAAAATCTGAAATTGATTTTTCAGAAAAACAATCTTTTCAAATTGTACCATCAAAACAAGGAGATAATTTTTCTATAGTTCTTTCCTGTGTTGCTTTAATATTTATCATAATGGTAAGTGGATATTTATTAATATACAATATACTTTATATTTCAATTTCAAGGGATACAAGATTTTATGGACAACTTAAAACAATTGGCTTTACTAAAAAACAAATAAAAAAGATTGTAAAATGGCAAATATTAAGATTGTCCAGTATTGGTATCCCCATAGGTCTTTTATTAGGAGGTTTTGTTTCGCTATTCGTAGTTCCATTTGCTATGAGGATGCTGTCTTCTAGCAATGCTGAATTAGGAACAAAAATTTCTTTTTCTCCTATTATATTTATTGGAGCTGGAATATTTGCGTTGTTAACTGCAATAATTGGGAGTATGAAACCGGCTAGAGTTGCTGGAAAAGTGTCTCCTATAACTGCGTCACGATATATAGACAAGACTATAAAGACACCTGATAAAAGAAGGAGTCATCAAATAAAATTATCTAGAATGGCATTTAGAAATATTTTTAGGAATCCTAAAAGTGCAGTACTTACTTTTGGCTCCTTGTTTTTAGGCTTGACAATGTTTCTAATATCCACTGGACTTTTATCAAGCTTAAATCCCAAAAACTTTGTAAGTGAATGGGGAGAAAGTGATTATGCATTGACCTACAGTATTCATGAAGAGAGTGAACCACTAACATCTGAAATGGCAGAAAAAATAAAAGAAATTAAGGGTGTTAAAAATATCAGATTGACATATGCATCTTCAAAAATAAAAATTCCTGTTATATATGACCAAAAGGTTTTTGGAAAATATATTGAATCTTTAGATAGTGTATCTGGACTTGACTTTTCAGATCCAAAAAATGTAAAGAAATATACTGATAATTTTTTCAGTGGCGTTTATGGCATTGATGAGAAATATGTTAAAGAGCTTAATGAAACACTTAAGAACCCAATTGATCTAAAAGCATTTGAAAATGGTGAAATTGTTTTATTATCTTCTATGACAGATAATAATGGCAATCCACTAATCTCTCAAGGGGAATCAATAACTATAGTTGGAGAAGATGATAAAAAGCATACTCTAACTGTTGCTAATGGATTTTTGGATGCAGATTTTCAAAGTGGAAGGGGAATTGAAAGAGGAACTGCTCCAAATTTATATATTAGCCAGCAGGCACTAAAAAAATTTTTTCCTAATACAAAAATATTTAGGATAGCATTTGATATAGACGAAGAAGTTGATAATAAGCAAATTGATGATAAACTACAAAAAATCATATCTTCATCTCAAGTTAATATTCAATCCAGATATGAAAAGTATAAAGAAATTGAACAATATTTATTCACTTCACGAGTTTTGGCAACTGGAACAGCTATTGTGTTCTTGATAATTGGGATTATGAATTTTATAAATACAATGGTTGTGAGTGTAGATACACGTAAGCAAGAATTTGCTACTCTTGAAAGCATTGGTATGTCAAAAAAACAAATAAAAACTGTTTTACTATATGAAGGTTGGTATTACTGGATTATCTCGTTTTTATTGCTTGGAACAATTGGAACAGGGATATATATACCTATCTATATGAGTTTTAAGAAAATAGCATACTATTCAGTTTTTAGCTACCCAATATATCATCTAGTGATAGTTGGAATAATTACTTTAATATTATGTTTAACAGTACCTATAATTATTTTTAATATAGATCTCAAAAAAACTATTATTGAGAGACTGCGTCAAAATTGAATTGGTAACCATATTTAGCAATTTTATCTATAAAAAGATATCTTTAATATTACTATAACATTGCTATTTTTAATTTAATCTTTTATAAGATGTTATCCAAATAACTCTGAATTTATTTGTGGAGTATTGTTTTGACAATTGGAATATTAAAACATATATTTTAGTATAATGATTTATCTTTCAATTTCTTTTTTATAATAATTTTCATAGTTTTTCTTATACTTAACAAGGTCAGAAAAATGTTCTTTATTTAAAGAATACTCTTGCATAAGGGTGTTCTTTTTTTCTTGCAATTTATCGAGCTTGGATAGTATTTCTTTTGTATTTGGTAGCTTATTATAATTTTCTAAGATTTCTTTTGCTGCTATTTTATAAATGGAAAGTTCGCTATAATACTCATCTGCAAATTGCTTATCTTCAGGATTTTTCTTGTGGTATTTATAGATTTCACGATACTTATTTATAGTATTTATATTTTCCATATCTTGGGATAAACTCTTCATTTCAGTTTCCATTTTCTTTATTTTATCCAACAAGTCTTGTCTATCATCAGCAGATTTTTTGATTAGATCATCTAGTTGAGTGATTGAATTAATTCCTTGTTCTCTTAATTTAATTATTGAATCAGCCATTGTTTTGATATTGTGTTTTCTTGCCCAAACTTCATAGCCTTTAGAGGATTGAGCTTTTTCATTAGTAGATATATCAATGACATTTCCTACACGCTTTTTAATAGGATTAGCTTTATTTTTAATTGCTAAATCTAT
>JBQDYR010000054.1:10059-10937 GCA_052105355.1 Anaerococcus sp. | reverse complement strand
AATTGTTTTTCTAAATTTTTAGTTTTTTCGAGATTGTTAACGTGTACCAAGGCATAAGATTTTATTTTATCTTTATTTTTTTCTATTTCTTTTATTAATATAGCCACATTTTGTTTTTCAGTAAAAGCTCTATTTTTAATAGTTCCTTGACCCTTTGAATTTATTGTTACTAATGGTAAGAAACCGAATTTTTGAAGTATCCAGCCTATTTTTTTATTAAGTCTTCCCGATCTTATCATTGCTTTTAAATTTTTTAAACTTACTAAAATATTAGTATTTTGTATAGATATATCTATATTATTTAAAACATCTTTTAAAGCTAAACCTTCTTGAATTTTTTTAATGGTATCTAAAACTACCAAACCTTCAGCTACAGAATTTAGCTTACTATCTATAATTGATAAATTGATGTTTGGATACTCTTTATTAAATTCTATATAACGATCATAAAGACCAGACATTTTAGATGAAACAGTCAAAACTATAATATATTTGTGTCTTTTTGCAATAGGATCTAAAAATTTTTTAATTTCTTCCTTGTTTGGTTGAGAGGAAGTCACTCTATTACCATTTAATAAAGTTTTAGGTACTGTTCTTTTGTCTTGATATGATACATCATTTGCTATTAATGTAAGAGGTAGCATATAAACAAAATCTGGTAAATTATCTAAGGGTAAATCGGCAATACTATCTATTACAAGGGCTATTTCTGAATCTGACTTTCTTAAAAGTCTTTGCTGCAAAATCATATCATCTGCTTTCACTTCAATAATCTCACCCATAGTTCCTAGAGTTTCTACAACTTCATCTGGTGTATTTGTATGAATGTGAACTCTCCTATAGGTTTTATTCTCAGTAATAACCATAGAGTTACCATA
>JBQDYR010000054.1:6554-10049 GCA_052105355.1 Anaerococcus sp. | reverse complement strand
GATTTCTCTATTTGACTTGAATTTTTCAATAGAATTTCTGTACAAAATTGATATTTATCAACAACATGCTCTTCATTTATTTCACTAAGAGAATATTCCAAAATCTCATCATCTTCTGTATATATGATCTCATTGTTTTCTCCAAGAATACCCATCAAGAAACCTTGAACAAAATACATAAATCCTAAGGCACCCGCATCCTCTCTTTGGGATTTTACTTGTGATTCTAGCATATGCTTGGTATTTTTCACTGTTTTTTCCAAGGCACTATAGGAATTAGAAAAAATCTCTTCTATAGTCATTTCTTTATTTTTTAGTTTTTTTAAACTATCAGAAAAACTAGCTATAGCTGTTAATATTGTACCTTCCATTGGATTATTCAAAGCTTTGTAAGCATATGTTTTTCCAGAATCAAAACAATCTATTAATTCAGCAACCTCCAAACTAGATTTATTTGGACATTTTTCCTCAAATCCTTGCAAAAATTGAGAAAAAATAGCTCCAGAGTTTCCTCTTGAGCCAATAACTGCAGAATCACTAACTAGTTTCAACATTTCTTTGATGTCTTCTTTTAGTTCAATGTCCCTACAAATTCTTTGCATTAAATGAGCTAAATTTGTTCCTGTATCATTATCTGGAACAGGAAAAAAATTCACCTCATTCAAATGTTGTCTATTGTTATTTATTTTTTCTGCTGCTAATATTATTGAATTGTAAATAGTAATATTATTAATATTGTTTTCCATAATTTTATAACCCTAATACACTTATTATTTTTATAGCTATACCAGAACTTACTGCTGTTACAAAGGCACCCCAAGCTAAATCAACTACTGTAACTATAGTAGGCCAATCTTTTAAAGTTGCCATGTTTGTTAAATCATATGTTGCATACATAGCAAATCCTAAAAATGCTCCTAACAAAATTCCCTTTAATAAATTACCATCTGCTAAAGCCGGATTAACAATAAATACTAACAAGGCTAAAACATATATCAAATAAAACATTAAAGCAGGTAAGAAATTTACTTTTTCAGCCATTAGATGACCTATATGTTCTTGATAAAAACTTGGTGCAACAAGACCCAGCCAAGCAGCATCAATTAATAAAAATACCGCTAGTATTATTAAATATCTCTTAATAATTATTTGTCTCCTTTATAATATACTCATTTTATTTTTCTTAAATTGTAGAACTGATAGAACTAATAAAACTATTATTCCAACAATTAATACAGGTTTCATAAATGATCCATATGATACACTTTCAGCTAATCTATTCATTTCAAGATAGATTCCATAAAAAGCCCAAGCTATAGGTAAAGGATAAGAAGCATTTTTTAATTTATAAGCAATAAATGCAACTATCAATAATGATATAAGTAAAGTTAATGGTGCCCAAATTGTTTCAGAAATACCAAAACCATTCCAATTTATACTAAGTAAAAAAACAGATACATTTACAACAGTAGCTATAGTTACCCATCCGGCATATAAACCAAATGCTAAAGCAGGAAGTTTATAAGATACATCAATTTTATTTTCTAACAATTTCTTATTAATTGTAGTTAGTGCAATTAACAAGCCAAATATAAATATTGTAGAAATTCCTATTATCTCATATGAAAATAAAACTATCCATGCACTATTAAATATAGAACTAAGAATAAAAGCTGGTGTAAATAGCGTAATCAATTTTTTTACTTTAGGATCTTTTTCTTTTACTATCATAAAAATCAAGCTAATAAAGACCAAAACATAGATTAAACCCCAAATTGAAAAAGTAACTGGTGCTGGTGTAATCAATGTATGGTACTTATCTGAAATTGCTTTTTGACTCATTCCATTAAAAAATCCCATGGATCCTAAAGCGTTAATTCCTAGTGTAATTAAAAAAAATAGCATGTTTAACCAAGCAAATTTTTTTGTATTTGTTTTTTTCATAATATTATCTCCTTTTCTCTATTAACGATAATCTAAATCGTTAATTGGTAGCAAAACTATATTTATTTTTTATTTTAAGGTTTATACCTTAAAATTTATATCTATCCTTTTTAGTTCTATAATAAGCTAAAGTCATTTTACAAAATATTTTATTCTCAACAGTTTTTATCTTATTAGTTAATGTTGAGAATATTAATTTCATTACTTTATTTATGAATATAGTTACAAATAATTTCTGATATTTACTAGATCCAGATTCAAAATATAAAACTAAAATAGATTGTAATTTCTATTAATTCGATTATTTTATTTAATACACTTATATAAAAAAATAATTATATCATTAGTATTTTCGAATATTTTTTCTTAAATTTTACTACTCTTTGTCTTAATATTATACCTAAAACTAAGCTTTTCAAACATTTATACAAAATTACTAGATTAATCTAATATTATCTTAGTACTTTCTTACTAAGTATGGATTATCTATTAGATATCTTTTATTTACTTTCTTTTACATGTGTTGCCTTAAACAATGATGAAGATGGTGTTAGTGGAGCAAGCAAAACTCTTCCGCTTCCTCTATATACATTTACTAAACCTTCTCCAGAAGCAGCCGAACCTACAAGACTTTTCCCTGCTCTTTCAACAGTAAAATCAAGAGAAGCAGACCAACAAATTGCAAATGAACCATCTACCTTTAGTTCATCATCTTCAAGAACCACTTCTACTAGCTCACTTCTTGGAACATTGCTTTCAAGTACACAAACTCCAGTTCCAATTAATTTTATATTAAAGAAACCTTCATTACCTGCAAAAGTAGATGAGAAACTTTTTCTAGATTGTATTTTGTGTTTTACACTTGATTCACTAGCTAAAAACATACCATCTTCCATTACCAATCCATCTTTCCAATCACTAACTTCTTCACAAAGTAAGTATTTATAAGTAGGTTCAGTAACTATAATCCCGTCCCCTACATATTCAGGTTTTATTGCACTTTCATTAGTTACGGTACTTTTTGCAACCTTTCCTAAAAAATCCATAGCACCTTTTACACCACTAGTAGCACTTACATTTCCCACAGTATATTGCATAGCACCAGCTTGAAGAGTCATACCTATATTTTTTTCTAACTTGGCATAGACTTGTCTTCTTTTTACATTCATCCTACTCATATAGTATTCTTGCATAGCATTACTAGGTGCTACAGAATAATCTACATCATGCTCAATTATAGAAAAAATACCTTTCTTTTCAGATATTTTATGACTCTCATCATCAATTAAGTTATTTATTTTATACATTTTTACTCCTTTATTTTGCAAATAGATAATTATATTAACTTAATAATACAATAATATCTTTATGTAATCAAAATAATCATTATAAATAGAATAACTATAAGACCAATATATTGTTAGAAAAAAAAGTTTTAAATGATTCTTTATTCGAATTAAAAAAGATATGACAGTATTGCCATATCTTCTTTATTTTTTATATAATCTTATTAAGATAGTATTAATATTGACACCTTTCAAAAACTTAATA
>JBQDYR010000054.1:0-6544 GCA_052105355.1 Anaerococcus sp. | reverse complement strand
ATAGAGAATAAAAGGAGATTCTTGTTATGAAAAATATTATTATGAGTACATTAATGTTCTTGTCTACTCTATTTATACTTTTTGGAGATAAATTAGTTTCTAATACATATATTAGTTTAATTTTGTATACACTATCGATATTTATATTGATATATTATTTTTATTCAAATAAAACTTTTAGTAAAAACACCAAAAAAATTGTAATAATCATATATGTTATTTGTTATTTAATTAGAATATTTTTTACCTTAAAAAAATTATAAGTACTATTTCTTATCAAGAATACTAGTTTTCCACCTTAATAACAATTAGTTTCTTCTTTTACTCACTTTTATTTAAAACACTAATCTTTAAATATCAAAAAGGATATGCCATTATAGACATATCCTTTTTATTTAACCTAATAATATATTATTTAATTTATTTTTTATCAATTGTAGGCATTATATCTAGTAAACTTTGATAAATGTTTTTCTGAATATTACGCCCTATAACTTACAACATCGTCACCAGTCGGATCCCAGTGCTCAGCTTGTTTAACTACTAGTTGTATAGCCTTTTTATAATTACCGGGATACTTATATTTTTTTAATAATCTTTTTATTGTTATTCTAACATTAGCTCTACCTGATTCTCTTACTGCCCAGTCTTGAGTCATTTCTTTACTAATAGTTTCAGTAAGCTCTTTTGTTAGTTTTATCAACTGCTCATTTGTATAGAAATCTTGGACATTTTCGGAACTGGCTATAGCATTATAAAAAGCCATTTCTGCTTTTGATAATCCTAATTTTTCATGTTCTTTTTCTGACTCGACTGTTTCTTTTGCAAGTTCAATTAAAAGTTTTCTAATTTCAGATAAATGATCTGATTCATACTCAGAATCATCTTCTTTTAAAACTTCTGCAAGACCTGTGAATTGATCTAGAGTTTCTGCGTTATCAACTAAACCATCTTTGTACTTTTTCATTATTCTCTTTAGTCTTTCAGAAAATTCTTCCCCTTTAACAAGATTAGTTCTTGAAATGGACCTAATTTCATCTGTAAGAACCTTATTTAATAACTCAATAGATAAATTCTTTTGTTCCATCTTTGAAATCTTATTTAAGAAATTTTGATCAAATAAAGAAAATCCATTTTGAAAATCTTGGAATAGATTAACAACTCCATCACTATGAATGGATTGATGAAGCAGTTCATTTATCTGCTTGTTGATTTCTACCTTAGTTAGCTTTGGACCTGTTGAAGAAATACGATTTACACTAATCCTTACCGCTTCAATAAATGCAGCTTCCCTTTGTTCAAATTCTGTTGTTATAGATGAACATAAACTATGAGCCTGTTTTAAGGCATAAGATTCATTCTTGAATTCTTTTTGTGTATCTTCGTCAAATTTTAAAATATGATTTATACCATCTTGGATTAAATTTGCCCTATCTACATCAGAAAGATTTTTTGAAAAGATCTCAGAATAATTAAAATGATAGAAAAAGACATTTCTACATACTTCTAATTTTTCCTTGAATTTTGGATAGGCTGAATCTCTAATATCAGCATTATTAAGAGTATCTTGGTCTGCCTTGGTATAATCGCTCATAGCTTCCTTTAAGGCTCTACTAATTCCTATATAATCAACTATTAAGCCACCTTCTTTATTTTTAAAGACACGGTTAACTCTGGCGATTGCTTGCATTAGATTATGGCCTTTCATAGGCTTATAAATATACATAGTTGCTAAGGAAGGAACATCAAAACCTGTTAGCCACATATCTACAACAATGGCTATCTTCATTGGATCATCATTATCTTTAAATTTTCTAGCAAGCTCATCTCTATCAGATTTAGATCCTATAATTTTTTTCCACTCTTCAGGGTCATTATTAGATCCAGTCATAACTACTTTGGCTTTTTCATTCCAATCTGGTCTTAGCTCTAGTATTTTTTTATAAATCTTAAGACCAATCTCTCTATTATAGGCAACAATCATTGCCTTACCTGTTAGTAAATTCTCTCTATTTGTCTCATAATGATCAATAATATCTCTAACCAAGGTATCTATGGCTTGTTCTGAACCTAATAAAGCATCCATTCGAGAAAGTTCTCTTTTTGATTTTTCAATATCGGATTCATTAGCAACTTGAGCAAGTTCATCATACTTTGCATCAATTTGATTTAGGACCTTACCATTTAAATTTAGATTTATAACCCTATTTTCATAAAAAATAGGTTTGGTTGCTCCATCTTCTACGGATTGGGACATATCATAAATGTCAATATAACTACCAAATACTTCTTGAGTATCTTTGTCACTATCTGTCAAAGGAGTTCCAGTAAAACCAATATAAGTAGCATTAGGCAAAGATTCTCTAACTAGTCTTGCCATTCCAACTTGAAGTCTACCATCAGAAGACATTCTTTCCTTTAATCCATATTGGGAACGATGAGCCTCATCTGCAATAACAATCACATCTTTTCTATCTGTAAGTGGCTCATCAGATTCGGCAAATTTTTGCATGGTTGTAAAGAAAATCCCATTAGATACCCTAGCATTAAGTAATTTTTTTAAATTTTCCCTAGAAGATGCTTGAATAGCAGTCTGTCTTAGGAATTCTTCTACCCTTGAAAACTGACCATATAATTGGTCATCAAGATCATTTCTATCTGTAATGATTACAAAGGTTGGTTTTTCTAAATTTTTTGACATTAAATGAGTATAGAAAACCATAGATAAGGACTTACCTGAACCTTGGGTATGCCAAAAAACTCCCCCTCTACCATCTCCCTTTTCCATAGCTTCTAAAGTTGAATTTAACGCCTTATGAACTGCAAAATACTGGTGGTATTGGGTCATGATTTTAATAATAGACTTATCCTTATCTTCAAAAACAATAAAATTCTTAATAATGTCTAAAAATCTATTTTTCTCCAAAATACCTTCTAAAAGAGTCTTATAGTCTGCATATTTAGTTGTTTCATAGTTGCCATCTATAGTTTTCCAGTCTTTATACCAAGATTCATTGGAAGTGATGGTACCTACCTTAGTTTCTGTAAAATCTGAAATAATATTAAATGCATTGTAGACAAAGATTTCTTCTATATCATATTGGTAGTTCTTAATTTGCCTATAGGCTGACCAAACATCTGCTTGGTCAGTAGATGCTGATTTAAGTTCAATAACTACTAAAGGAAGTCCATTAACAAAAAGTACTAGGTCAGGCCTTTTACTGTCTTTTCCAACCATTCTAAACTGATTAGATACAATAAAGCTATTCTCTTCTACATGATCATAATCAATCAGATAAACAATATCTGTTTTCTCTTCTTCCTTGTCATAATAGGAGATTGAAATACCATTTTGAAGATAATCAAAAAATGACTTGTTTCGAGCTTCTAACAAACCCGCGTCTATATTTTTAATCTTTTGAATAGCCTTTTCTATAACTTCATAAGCTAGTCCTGGATTTATACGTATTAAAGATTCTTCTAAAACCTCTTCTGCCAAAGGAGACTTTAAGGAAGATCTAACAATTTCGTGGCCAGGAATATAATCATAGCCTAAATCTTCTATTTTATTAATAAAAACTTCTTCCAGCATATCTTCTGTAAATATAATCTTTGACATCTTATCACCACCTATATTTGGGACTCTATATCTTCTATATCATCTTGCGCTAGTCTAAGTTCACCTGACATAAGTTTTGGGAGAAGGATGTCGCGGAGTTGTGCTAAGGTTTCATTTTGTTCTTTTAAATTAAATATACTTTTCTCAATTGAATTGAAAGCTTGTATTATTCCTAATTTATCTATATTTTTTGGAAATGGAAAGCTAAAATCTTCTATCATACCTTTTGTAATATAATTAATAACGGAACCTTTATAGCCTGAAATAATGTAAGGCAAATAATAATCAATCAAATAATAAAGTAACGATACTAATTTATCATCTTTAGGTATCAAAACATATGTCCTTTGATAAGCTTCAAATTTTCCTTTATATCTCTTTACATTAAAATCTCCATTACCAGCTAAAAGAATCACATTTGCATCAAAAGAGAAGTTATCTGTATATAAAATGTTTTGAGAGCATGTAAAAAATGGTATTTTACCACTATCAATGGCTATATTAGCATTCTTTTTTCCAGTTACTACAGGAAAAAAATCACCTAACTTTCTAACTTCCCAACCTTCTGGTATTTCTCCCAGCTCACTATCAACAAAGTTACCATCTTGAAAAGGTTCAAAGTCAATAAACCAGGACTTAAAAATAGCCTGAGCTTGCTCTTCTAGATTTGAGATAATGGCATTGTTATTTTCTATTTTATTATCCATATATCTAAGTGGGGCAACCATTCTTTCAATATCTATTTCTGTTGGAATGAAAATATCAATATTCTCAATATCTGATTTATTTATAGATGCAAATACGGTACCAGTACCTCTACTTTGTATAAATTTTTGTTTGGATTTTAAAAAGTAATATAAATATTCATTTTCATTGTTTTTTAAACTAATAGAGCATAATCCTCGACCTATACATATTCTATCATAAGGATTAATATTTATATCTCCTACAGGTGCTCTAACACTCATAAGAACTTCATTCTTATTAGAAATTCTTGTTTCTTTTGTTGTATATTTCTCTATACCTGGATATTTATCACCAAAAGTTGTATTCCCTTGTAAAAATGGAGTACCTATCATGGATTCATTATAAAATTCTGATTTTGGAGATTGTCCCATAGTAATATTAGCAACATCTTTTAATTTGAATAATTGTTCCTTATAATTCAAATCCTATCCCTCCCAACTGTTTACTAATCTCATCTTCCAACTTATGAGATTCTTCTAGGAGTATACTTAGTTCTGAGGTTAAGGTATCCATCTTCTCTTCAAAGGGAATTCCATCATCTTCTACTTCTTCCATACCAACATAGCGACCAGGAGTTAGAACAAAGTTATTTTCTTCAATTTCTTTTATATCTGCTACATGGACAAAGCCTTCTTGGTCAACTTCTTTAACAGCAACAAAATCATGATAGGTATTAGAAATTTTATCGATATCTTCTATATTTAATTCCCTATGAGCTCGGTCTATCATTTCCCCTAAGTTTCTTGCGTCTATAAAGATAGTCTTGCCCGATTGTTTCTTATCTTTATTTATTATCCATAATGATACAGGAATACCTGTAGAATAAAATAACTTATCAGGCATTGCAATAACTGCTTCTACCAAATCATCTTCTATAATAGCTTGTCTAATTTTTGCTTCTTGACCACCAGCAGATAAGGATCCATTTGCTAATACCAGACCCATCTTTCCATTTGATGAAAGATGGTAAATCATATGTTGCATCCAGGCATAGTTAGCATTGCCTTCTGGTGGTGTTCCATACTTCCAACGAACATCTTCATCTAACTTATCCCCTCCCCAGTCTTTCAAATTAAAAGGTGGGTTGGCTAAAATAAAGTCTGCTCTCAGACTTTTATGCTGATCATTAAAGAAAGTATCTGCTGCTCCATGGCCTAGATTTCCTTCTAATCCATGAATGGCAAGGTTCATTTGTGCCAACTTCCAAGTATTGGCATTAGCCTCTTGGCCATAAATAGATAGAACATCTACTCTGCCTTGATGTCTTTCTAAAAATTTGGCTGATTGGACAAACATTCCACCAGCCCCACAACATGGATCGTATACTCTTCCTTCATATGGTTCTATAATCTCTACAAGGGTTCTAACAATACTTGATGGAGTATAAAATTCTCCTGCTCTTTTTCCTTCTAGTTCGGCAAATTGAGCAATAGCATACTCATAAGTTCTACCTAAAATATCTTTCGCATCACCATGCCCTTTAAGTTTCAAATTGTTAAATAAGTCTACAACTTCACCTAATCGTCTTTTGTCAAGCTCTGGCCTAGCAAAGTTTTTAGGTAGTATACCTTTTAAACGATCATTCTCCTCTTCAATCGCAATCATTGCCTGATCTATAACTTGTCCAATCTCTTCTGTCATAGATTTTGATGCTATATAATTCCAACGTGCTTTTTCTGGTACGAAGAAAATATTTTCTGCTACATACTCATCTCTATCTTCTTCAAATCCATTGCCTTCAGCAACAAGCTCTTTAAACTTTTCTTCAAAAGAGTCAGATATATACTTTAAAAATATTAATCCTAATACAACGTTTTTATATTCTGCAGCATCTATATTACCTCTTAATTTATCAGCTGCTTTAAATATTTCCTTTTCAAAACCTAAGTCTGCACTATTAACATTATCTGTCATTAAAACACTCCTAATTTGTTCAAATAATTATTTATCTTCATGTATAAAAAATGAAGTTTATTAGTATTATCGTATCATAAATTATACTTTAATATAAATATATTCTCTAAAATGTATATTCTCTACAATAAAAAAACGACAGAATATTTTCTATCGTCTAGTGTTATGCTTATTAAATTTTAGAAAATTCCCCTATTATATTTAAACTGTGCATAAAGCATTATTCCTATACTTACTATTATTAGTGGAACTATAAGCCAGTCC
>JBQDYR010000053.1:4985-11674 GCA_052105355.1 Anaerococcus sp. | reverse complement strand
TTCGTATTTTGTCTTCTAAGCTCTTAAAAGCAAAAGAACAAGTAAAGAGTCAAGATAAAGATAAAAAGTCCATATTAGGGCAAATAAAAAGCTTTAAGACAGATGACAAAGCTAAGTCAAATAAGAAAGAACAGATCAAAGGAACAGAGAGATAAATATCGGCAGTCTTCGGACTGCCTTTATTTTTTTGATTTATATTTTTAAACTTTAATATTTCCTACCTAAATAATATGAGGAAGTATAGGTAAGACAAATGAAAAATCACATCAAAGAATTTAGAACCGATAAAGGATTGTTGCAACAAGAATTAGCAGATATATGCGGAGTCACTAGACAAACTGTTAATGCTATTGAAAATAATAAGTACGATCCAACTCTTGAGCTTGCTTTTAAACTAGCAACAGCTCTTGAGACCACTGTAGATGAATTATTCATTTATGAATAAAAATATTGAGTAAAATTTTCTTAAAGTGCCTATGATTTTAGGCACTTTTTGCAGTATGACGGGCATGTTCTAATGCTGGGGTGAAATTCCCTAAAGAGACTATTCAAGCTATAGCAAAGTCTATTCGTGGTGAAGATAAGAAAAATGTTGAAAATAATACTTCAACAGCAGAGAAAAATGTAAAAACGATTACTATAACTTATAAAGCTAAGTTAAATAACGATGCCGAAATGAGTAATCATGTTGAGGTATTAAATAATAAAAACATAGCTAAATTAACTTATGATGAGATAATATATACAGATGATACAGAACAAAAAATTAAATCAGGTCAACTATCAGCAGAAGTTGATGTAAGAACAACAGATTTCCAAATTAACAAATTTGCTGTAGATAAAGACTATCTAGAAGGGGCAACTTTTAAAATTTATGACGCTCTTACAGGAGGCGATGAAATAAAAGTAACTAAAGATGGAGATACTAATACCTATCATGTAAATCCAGAAGAAAAAAATGATGTATCAATTAAATCTGTGGATAATGAAAATGTAACTATAAAAGGTCTAAAAATTGGAACATATTATATTGAAGAAACAGCAGCACCAGATGGCTACAATAAAATTCAAGATAGGATGAAATTAGTAATTGCAGAAGATACAGATAAAATATACAGCTACAATAGAAGGAAATGATATTGAGTTAACAGATGGAGATCCTTTAAAACCTTCTAATATTGTAAAAATTGAAAACCAAAAAGGTGCAGAACTTCCTGAAACAGGTGGTATGGGACGTACTTTAATTTACACAATAGGTGGAGTATTATTCTTTGGAGCTTTAGTACTACTAATAGCAAGAAAGAGAACAAAAGAAGATAGGGCATAGATAAAAAATTAGAGGGAGATATATGTTTAAGGATAAGATAAATTCAATATTAATAGTAATTCTTATACTGGGGATCTCCCTTTTAGCATATCCAAGTCTTGCAGACTTTTGGAATGCTAGTAGAAGTACCAAGATAATTAGTGAATATAGTGAAAACTTAAATAAACTTAATGATGAGGATATTAAAAAAGAATTAGAAAAGGCTCGAGAATATAACAAAAAGCTAGCGGAAAAGCCTCATTCTACTGATATGACAAAAGAAGAGTTAGATGAGTACAATAGTCTTTTAAAAATAGGTGCTACCGATGTTATGGCTACTGTAGAAATACCATCTATTAATGTTAGACTTCCAGTCTATCATGGTTCTGAGGATAGTGTTTTGCAGTCTGCTCTTGGACATATAGAGTGGACTTCTTTGCCAGTAGGGGAAAGGGAACTCATGTTGTTATAACAGGTCACAGAGGACTTGTATCTGCAAGATTATTTACAGATTTAGATCAACTTGAACCAGGAGATATTTTTAATATCAGAGTTTTAAATGAAAACTTAACATATAAGGTTGATGATATAAGCATAGTAGAGTCACACGAAATTAATGACTTATTAATTGATAAAGATAAGGACTATGTAACCCTACTTACCTGTACTCCCTACGGAATTAACACTCATAGACTCTTAGTAAGAGGTGTTAGGATAGATGGTATAGATACGATAAATGTAAGTTCTGAAGCATTTAGGATAAAACCTATTATTGTAGTGTCAATCTTGACAATTCCAGCTGCATTGATTTTAGGTCTTATAATATTAGGCTTTGATAGATTAAGGAGAAAAAGAAGATGAAAAAATTAATAAAGTACGGTCTACTAATATTTTTCTTACTTTTGTTTACTAATAATGTCTATGCATCTTCTCAAAAAATAGGTCTTGATAATGGTAAAAATATCAAGCAAGATATAAGAATCTACTATGCAGAAAATTTAGAAAATATAGGTATAGGTGTAGATAAAGATACCTATAATAATCTAAATTCAAGTGACAAGGAAGATATAAGGACAAAGTTAGAAGCTTATTTTTATAAAAATAAAATCAAACCTATCCAAAGCATAAGTGATGTTTCTACTAGTGATAATTTTTTTAGTCCTAATGAAAAAGGCTTTTATTTAATAGTTTTTGATAAGAAAAATTTTGATGGAAAAGTTTTAGAAAGTAAGCCTGTATTAATTTATTATGATGGTAATTATCAAAATATTAAAGTTAAGTCTGAAGTCATAGATCCTGATAAACTCAAAGAAATAGAAGTAGTCTTAGAATGGTATGATAATAAGCCTTTGATGGATAGGGTAAAGGTCGGTATATATGATAGCGATGGAAATTTAGTAGATGAAGTTTGGTTAAGTAAAGATAACAATTGGAGATATATATTTAAAAATCTTGATCCTCTTAAAAGTTATTCTATTTGGCTAATCTTTGATGAAAATATAATCTTTACTATTAGTAGAGTTGGAAACACCTTTTATATAAAAAATCTTCCTTTAGATGATTTGCCAGACATATACATTCCACTTCCTGATAAGCCTGATGAAAAACCTGACGAAATTCCTAATAAAAAACCAGATAACAATATAGATGATAATTCTGATGGTGATAAATCCAAACTTGATAAAGGAACTGAAAATAAAGGAGAAAATTCACCAACAAATAAGGTGGAAAAATCAAAAAAATTACCACAAACCGGACTTTTCTGGTGGCCTGTAGCTATATTGGTCGGATTAAGTTTGTTCTTTTTCTTACTTAGTTTAAGGCGTGAAGATGAATAAAAAGCTAGCAAGAAAAATTAGTTTATTTTTTATAATCTGTGCTTTTCTATTAGTTCTATATAACCTAGCTGAAACACGAAAAGCCTATATATATATAGTGAAAATCTTATGGAAGAAATTAATAAGATAGAAAATGAAAAAAAGCCACTTCCGATAGAGGAAGATATTTTACCAATACCATCTATAGAAGTAGATGGTATTGAGATAATAGGCAATATAGAAATTCCAAAGTTAAATGTTAATTTGCCTGTAACAAAAGATTGGAATTATGATTTAATGAAAAAATATCCTAACAGATATATATAGGTGATACTTACAAGGAACCTTTGATAATAATGGCACACAATTATATAAATCATTTTGGAAAAATTCATGAGTTGGAAAAAGATGATAAGATAGTATTTACAGATGCTTTGGGAAGGGTTACTAAATACAAGGTAGAGCTAAAAGAAGTTATAGATGGAAAAGATATTGATTCTATGGTAAATACAGATTATGATCTTACTTTATTTACATGTACTTTGGATAGTGTATCCAGAGTAACTATAAGAGCTAATAGATATGATTTTTAAGGGACTTAGGTCCCTTTTTTATATTTTAAAACTTTAATCCTATACTAACCCCAAAATTAATTCTAAGAATAAAAATTTTAGGTTTATTTTTTTATAAAAACATATCCTATAAGGCAGCATATTACATATAGATTATAACAAAGTAATTATATTTATACCATATAAAATAAGATATTAAAAACATTAAATATATATATTTATACAATTGATTTGATTATAAATATCCTGTAAAATAGATTTGGATACTAGATCTTATGGTGTTAGAGAGGAGATATCTTGAAAGATTTAAAAAAATTTAAAAAAATTGATTGGTCTGACATACCTGACTTGGGTCTTTACTCTGATCAAGTGGTTGATTTTATAGATAATAAACTTATTTCATTTTTTCCAGATACTTTGAATCTAAGTCCTAGTATGATAAATAATTATGTGAAAAAAGGAATTTTGCCTAAACCAATTAAAAAAAAATATTATAAAGAACATATAGCGTATCTAATAGTAGTAATAATTTTGAAACAAACTATCCCCATAGCTAAAATTAAGGAGGGGATAGATCTTCAGATGAAAATTATGGATACTGAAGATGGATTTAATCAGTTTATGCAAATATTAGAAGATGCCTATAACAAAATTATAGAGTCAATCAATGATAAGAAGAAAATAGTATACGAAGGCTTTGTGGCTGATAAGAAAAATATTTCTATTACTTTAGCAATAAATGCTTTTTGTTTTCAGACTATTACCACATATATCTTAAATAGAGGAGGATTGTATGCAGAACAATTTTAAGGAAAAAATAGCGATACTAGCTGATTCAGCATGTAATGTAGTAGAAAATGAAGAAAATAATATATTTGTTGTTCCTTTATATGTAATTTTTAAAAATTATTCAAAAAAGGACTTGGTAGAAGTAAGGCCTGATGAAATATATTCGAAAATTGATACAGATGCTCCAACAACTTCAGCTCCATCAGTAGAAGACTTTTCAGAAAAAATAAGTTATATAAAAAAATTAGGTTATACACATATTATTGGAATTTCTCTAACTACAAGTTTTTCTGGAACTTATAATTCTATGAGATTAGCTTTAGAAAAATCAAATATTAATTATGAAGTTTTAGATTCTAGGTCAGTTTCTGTGGGTTCTGGATTACTTATAGAGTATGGTAGTAGGCTTATAAAGAAAGGTTTAGAATTTAAAAAAATATATGAAACTATAAAGAATAAAAGAAAAGATATAAAGTTTTATGCTATAGTAAATGATTTGAAATATCTAATAAGAGGCGGAAGAATAAGTAATCTAAAAGGAATAATAGGAACTATATTAAAAATAACTCCAATACTTTCTATAGGAGAAGATGGTACTTTCTCAAATCACAAGTCTGTCAGAAGTAAAGATAGAGCTTTAAAATATATGTCAAAGTTAGTAAAAAAAGATTTGGAAGAAAGTGATAATTATTTTATGGCATTATCTTATGCAGAAGATATTGATGGTATTTCTGATATTAAAACTGAGCTTAAAAACTATATAGAAAAGGCAGACTTTTATTACCAGGTTCCACTTACTTCTGTTTTAGGAGCTCATGCAGGTCCATCTACTTATGTAGTTAGTTATATGTCTATATAAGAAATTTTTAAAATTTTTTTAATCTATATATAAAGAGAAATGTTTTTGTTTTGTCAAAAAAGTATATTATAATGAATATATAAGGTTGACATTTATTCTACATTTACTATAATATTAGCATATAACTATATATTTATATAAGGCGATAAAAATAATTTATAGAGAGGGAAATATGAATAAAAAATTAAAAGTAACAGGGTTAGTTGTAGCGTTGGCAGTGACATTTGCAGCTTGTTCAAATGACAATTCAGATACTATGAATTCTGAATCTACAGAAAATGTGGAAGTAACAGAAAGTACAAATGAGGATTTACTACCAGTAAGTGAAGAAGGATCAGCTGATGAAGTAGAGATGTCAGATGTTGTTCTTCATAGAGCTTATGCTGCACCACACGGAGAAGACTCAGTTGCTCGTGTTGTAGTTTTAACTTCTGGTGATAAAATTATAGATGCCACTTTAGATGAGATGCAATATTTTGATGAAGATTCTAATTTCAAAGCACTTCCAAACTCAGATGGACAATTTGGAGAAGGTGCTGTAGAAGGAAAGATTTTAGGATCAAAAACAGAAAATAATGATGAATATTCAAAATTAATGACTGAAAATGCTGATTCAAAAGTTTCTATATCAGATAACTATAAAGCAATATGTGATTTTGTAAAAGGAAAAACAATTACAGAAGTTGAAGATGCTATTTCAAATAAAAATGAAGATGGAACAGTTGATGCTGTTACAGAAGCAACACTTGTGGATACAGCAAACTATCTACAAGCTATAGTTGATACAGCTAAAGATGACTCAATGTTATCAAATGTAAAAGCTGAAAATATTGAAGATGTAACTTTATATCAAGCATATGGTGCACCACATGGTGATCAAGCCTTTGGTGATGTTGTTGTAGCTGTAGAAGACGGAGTAGTAGTTGGAGCATCTATTGATGAATTTCAATACTTTGGAGAAAATGGACTTCCAAACTCAGATAAAACTCTAGGAAATAACTTTGCTGATAGCGAAAATCAACTTTCTTCAAAACTACAATCTAATGAAGCTTATTCTGAGTTAATGGCAGAAAACGCTAATTCAGAAGTTTCCTTAGCTGATAACTATAAAGCTATAGAAGAATTTACAATTGGAAAAACAGCAGATGAAATTCAATCTGTTATTGATGAAAATGAAGAAGGAAAGCCAGTTGATGCTATATCTGAAGCAACTTTAGTAGATACAGTTGGTTACCTACAATTAATTGTAGATGCAATTAAATAATTAAATTTAAAATAGAACAATTGTCGCCTAAAACACCCTATATTTGATAGGGTGTTTTTTTGTAAGTTAAATAGGCATCAGT
>JBQDYR010000053.1:0-4975 GCA_052105355.1 Anaerococcus sp. | reverse complement strand
AATAAATATAATTAAAATAAATAATGAATATTTACTTGCAAGAATTAAAAAGTGGTGTAGAATATAACTAAGTAGATTATATCTAACTAGATATAAATAATCTTAAGGAGGTGAATTACTTTTGGGAAGAACAGAAATGAAAATTTTAATAGGACTTCACAGGAATGTAAACACTTTAGATAGAAAAACATCTAAAATTGCAGCAAAATACAATATAACATTTAGCCAATTTATGGTTTTAGAAGCTCTTTATAGTAAAGGTGATATGAGTGTAGGTGAGGTTAGAGAAAGAATACTAAGTAGTGTTGGAACAATTTCTTTGATTGTAAACAACTTAGTAAAATTGAATCTTGTAGAAAGATTATCTGATGAAAAAGATAGACGAGTATCTATACTTCATCTTACAAAAGAAGGTTATGATTTAATAAGCAAGCTAGCACCTGAGAATCAAACAATGATAAATGAAAGTATGAAAGTATTAAGTCAAGATGAAAAAGAGGAACTAAAATATCTTTTGAAAAAACTAGGAGGAAGATTAGATGAGAAGAGAAATAAAGACTAAAGTAAAAGGATTCAGAACAATAGATGGAGCGGGAGTAAATTTAGTTAGAGTTTTAGGAAACCAAACAACAAAAGAATTTGATCCTATATTAATGCTTGACTCATTTGATAGCATTAATCCAGATGATTATACAGCTGGATTTCCAATGCATCCACACAGAGGAATAGAAACAATCAGCTATATCTATAGGGGTAAAATGGTTCATAAAGATAGTTTAGGAAATGAAGATGCTATCACAAATGGTGAAGTTCAATGGATGAATTCTGGCTCTGGAATCTTACATGAAGAAAAAGTTCCAGCAGCTGATAGACTTTTGGGAGTACAATTATGGTTAAACTTACCAGCAAATGAAAAAATGAGTAAACCTAGTTATAATAGCATCAAAAATGATGAGATTAAAGAAATAGAAATAGAAGGTGGAAAATTAAGACTTTTAGCTGGAACATATAAAGAATATGAAGGTTATAAAGGTGAGCATCTACCATTAGATTATTACGATATTCATTTAAATCCTAATTCAGAATTTATTCTTGATACGAATCAAAATGATTCTATAATGATTTTTACCTTATTAGGAGATGTTTATATCAATGATGAACATATAGAAGAAAAAACAGCAGTTAAATTTACTGAAGGCGATAGTATAACGATAAAAAACGGAGAAAAAAATTCTCAAGTTTTATATATGAGTACAAAAAAATTAAATGAGCCAGTTTCATGGGCAGGTCCAATTGTAATGAATACACAAGAAGAGCTAGAAAAGGGATTTTCAGAACTTAGAAATAACACATTTGTTAAGGAAAATATAGATTATTAGAAGCTTTAAGCATAAGGAAAAATACAATGAAGAGTGATAGGATGGAAGCTTTTAGTGTTGGTGTATTGGCCATTATAATAACAATAATGGTTTTAAAGCTTAATGCTCCAAAAAGTTTAACTCTACCTGCAATAATGGATGTTTTTCCAACATTTTTAGCATATATTCTTAGCTTTATATATGTAGGTATGTATTGGGCAAATCACCATCATTTATTAAATATGACAAGTTTAGTATCCGGGAGATTGTTATGGAAAAATCTCCATTGGATATTTTGGATGTCATTGATTCCAATGGCAACTGAATGGATGGGATTAAATCCATATAAAAGTTTGCCAGCTATATTTTATGGAATTATACTTTTTATGTGTACTCTTTCTTACAATTTAGTACAATCAGAGGTTATAAAGATTAATGGAGAAGATTCACTAATATCACAAAATATAGGAAAAGATATAAAAGGAAAAATTTCTATTGCCGGTTATGCTATCGCCATTATTTTTGCTTTTTATTATCCAATTGTATCTTATATATTCTATATTGTTATTGCTTTGACTTGGATAGTTCCTGATAAAAGATTAGAAAAATGGTGATAACAGATACTATAAAGTAGAAGTTATAAATAAGTAGAAAAAATTCTAATAGATTTTCTAATAATAAATTTAAGTCGGGGAGGTAAGATGAATTATAAAAATAGTTCACGAGTCAGAAAATAATAGATCAGGTGCTTATGATTATAATAAAAATATCGGAGAAAGCACATACGTTATGGATGACGGTGTACGGGTAATTAACCATACTTTTGTTGAAAGTAATTATGGTGGACAAGCAATAGCATCTAAATTAGTTGCAAAAATAGTTGAAGAAGCGAGAAATAATAATATAAAAATTATTCCAGTATGTCCATTTGCAAAAAAAGAGTTTGAAAGAAAAAAAGAATATTCAGATGTATTATCAAAATAGGAGGTAATTATGACAATTATAAATTCATTAAAAGACAGAAGAACATATTATAACATTAATAAAAATTTACCAGTTTCAGAAAAAGAGATTGAAGAAAAAGTAAAAGAAATTACAGAATTAGTACCTGATGCTTTCAATATGAAGAGTGCAAGAGTAGTACTTGCATTTGGAGATAAGCATGATCAATTATGGGATGAAATCTACAATGTTTTTGAAGGAAAAGTTGCAAGAGAAAAAATAGATTCATTTAAAGCAGGAGCAGGTACAGTTTTATTTTTATATGATGAAGAAACTGTAAAGAAAATGCAAGAAGACTTTAGCCTTTATGCAGAAAATTTCCCTGTATGGGCAAACCATGCAAATGGAATGTTACAAATATCTGTTTGGAGTGTGTTAAGAGAGTTAAATGTTGGTGCTTCTCTACAACACTACAATCCTGTAATAGATAGAAAGGTAAAAAAAATATTTGATATTCCAGAAAATTATAAATTGCTTGCTCAAATGCCATTTGGAGGTATTGTAAGTGAACCGGATAAAAAAGAAAAAGAAGATATAGATAATAGAGTAAAAGTTATAAGATAAAAAAGGTATAATCCTCATAAGTATATTAATAAAAATATAATATTATTTAGGATAAAGTATTATAAGTAAATATATAGAAATTAATTATTCTAAGATAGAGTAGTATTATTTTTTTCTAAATATTTATATCAAAATTAAAAAATCTATATTAATATTTAATAAGAAGTTAACAAATTTTTTTAATAGAGGTATAATTATATCATGTATTGATAATGATTATAAATATACTTATGTTTATATTTATATTTATTTTATATAGATTAGGAGGAAGATAATGAAAGATCATAAAGTTATATTAGTAGGTGATGGTGCTGTAGGTTCAAGTTTTGCCTATGCAAGTACCATTTTAGGAATAGGTAGAGAACTTGGAATAATAGATATCAATGAAGATAAGGCCGAAGGTGATGCCATGGACTTATCAGATGTTTTAAGCTTTTCACCAGCAAAAGATATATATAAAGCGACCTATGAAGATTGTAAAGATGCAAAAGTTGTTGTAATAACAGCAGGATCTCCGCAAAAATCAGGAGAAACAAGATTAGATCTTGTTGATAAGAACCTTAAAATTTTTAAAGACATGATTGGTAAAATTGTTGATAGTGGTTTTAATGGAATCTTTTTAGTAGCATCAAACCCTGTAGATATATTGACATATGCTACTTGGAAATATTCAGGTTTTCCTGCAAACAAAGTTATAGGTTCTGGTACAACTTTAGATTCATCTAGATTTAAAAAAGAAATAGCAAGTCTTGTAGGTGTAGATCCAAAATCTGTAGATGCTTATATTATGGGAGAACATGGCGATACAGAATTCCCTGTTTGGTCACACACAAATATTGGGGGGCTTCCTTTATATGAATGGGTAAAAAATAATGAGACAGATGAACTTGCACTTTTAAAAACATTTGAAAAAGTTAAAAATGCAGCCTATGAAATTATAGAAAAAAAAGGAGCTACTTTTTACGGTATTGGTATGGCCTTGGCAAGACTTACTCAAGCTATTTTAAATGATGAAAATTCTATTTATCCTGTATCTGTCTATATGGATGGGGAATATGGTATAAGTGAATTATTCATAAGTTCTCCTGCCGTAATAAATAAAGATGGCGTAAAATGGGTTATAGAAATTCCATTAACTGATACAGAAAATGAGAGAATGCAAGAATCAACCAAAGTGTTAAAGGAAATAATTGATAAGTCTATGAAAGAATAAGGAAACTATATGGAAAAATATGAACATATAATCCAAATGGAAAAAAGACTTGATAAGCATACAGAGATACTTGTAAAATTAAAAGAAATTTTAGATGAATTTGTAGAAAACCAAGATGAGTACAATAAACTAAAAGAATATTATATAAGCGAACAATATCGAGAGGATTTAGATAAGTCCAATAATGGAAAGTTTCCTAGTGATTTAAAATGTGGAGTTTTAAGTGAAGATGCTGTCTTTGATATGATTGGTGATAATTATCAAACAGCTATTTATATGTTAGAAATTGCAACAAAAATTTTTAAGGAACACTAAAAAAACTAATGACCTATGTAGGTCATTAGCTTTTTTTATCTTTTTCTTTTCATAGTTTTAACTACTGCTGAAATTATAACTATAGAAAGTATTCCCTCAGGTATTCCATTAGTTATAATTGCTCCAAATATTGTGGATCTTGCAGCTTCTACAGGAATAGATAAGCTTTTTACATAATCTTCTGCGTAAAAAATATATATAAGTCCTAAAACCAAAATACTATTTGTCATAGATCCTAAAAAGCTTGATATAGCAACTGCAAAGTTGTTGTTTTTGTTTTTAATAGTTAGATATAACATAAATACTGATATCAGTAAAAATAATATAGATAGGATAATTTGGTAAGTTTTTTTATTTCCACCTATATTTTTGTATAGAAGTGATAATAAAAAAATAGATACTAGAATCCAAATAACCATAGTAATCTTTCTAACTAATCCGTTATTTTTATTTTTTAAAGCCTTATAAACATATGCTGTCACTATACCAATCATTATTCTTGGTAGGACAGATATAAGTGGAT
>JBQDYR010000052.1:0-11869 GCA_052105355.1 Anaerococcus sp. | reverse complement strand
AAAAACAAGCAAAAGATGCAGGATACAGAAGATCAAAAAGATAGATTTATAACTTAAATGATTTCTAAACTGATAGTCGATAAAAATCCTTATAATTCAAGTATTTTCTTACTGATTATTTTTTTGGAAAAAGTATAATGTTATTAGTAAATAAATGAAAAGGAAGGGTTGGAAATGTTTTATAAAGCGGATTATATAGTTTTAGAAGATAAAATTTTAGAAGATTATTATATGGAAGTTGAAAATGGAAAGATAAGGTCATTTTCTAAAAATGAACCTGAAGAATATGAATATCTGGAAGGAATAATTGCACCAGGACTAGTAGATACTCATATTCATGGTTATAAGAATAAGGATATTATGAATGCAGAAAAAGGTGCTCTAAATGTAATATCTGAAGGACTTTTGGAATGTGGTGTTACAAGTTTTTTACCAACAACACTTACAGATACCAAAGAAAAACTAAACGAAGCTGTAAAAGTAGTTGGCGACGAATATAAGAATGTAAATGGCGCCAAGGTAAGAGGAATTTTTCTTGAAGGACCTTTTTTTACAGAAAAATATAAGGGTGCTCAAAATGATGCCTATATGTCAGACCCTGATATAGAAGCTTTAAAAAAATGGAAAGAATTATCAGATGGTTTGGTTAATAAAATTGCCATAGCTCCAGAAAGAGATGGAGTAGAAGATTTTATAAAAAAGGCTAATGCTATGGGGGTATATGTAGCTCTTGCGCATTCTGAGGCAAGCTATGAACAAGCAGTTCATGCTGTAGATTCAGGTGCAAACATATTTGTTCATACCTATAATGGTATGAGTCCACTTCATCATAGAAATCCAGGTATGGTTGGAGCAGCTATGAATACTGATTCCATATCTGAGCTTATTTGCGATGGCCACCATGTTCACTCTGCTGCAGCAGAAATATTGATGAATGTAAAGGGACGTGATCATATTGCCTTAATTACTGACTGTATGATGGCTGGGGGTATGCTAGATGGAGATTATATGCTTGGTGAATTTCCTGTCAAAGTAGAAAATGGTACAGCAAGACTTAAAGACAGTGGTTCTTTAGCAGGATCTATCCTAAAACTAAAAGAAGCAGTAAAAAATGTTTGTGATTGGGATATAGCAAGTATTTTTGAAGCAATTCAAATGGCAAGCTTAGTTCCTGCTAAATCAGTAGGAATAGATGATGTTTGTGGAAAGCTTGCAGTGGGCTATGAAGCAGACTTTGTACTTTTTGACTTTGATTTAAATCTTTTAAGAACATATATAAATGGTGATAGAAAATTTTAATAAGAAGATAAAGTAAAATGACTCTTGTAAAATGATAAATTCATTTAGCAAGAGTCATTTTTATATAGAATATTGATCTTTTTAATTATATTTTAGTTTAATAAATGTTTATCTATAAATAAGTTTATTAAGATTCAAATTCAATAATAAAATTAAAGTAAATTAGTGTAAGACTTAATCTCTGAGGCAGATCTATCATCTATGGCAGAGTCTGAAATTACATAATTAACTTCATCTAAATTATAAAAAGAGAAGAAGTCCTCTCTACCAACTTTAGTGTGGTCAGCAACTATATATCTTAATTGAGAATTATCGAGTGCTATTCTTTGGATCTCACCCTCCTCTTCGTTGTAAGTAAATATTTTATCATCATTAATTCCGTTTACCCCTATAAAAGCTCTCTTAAAACGCAATTTTCTAACGGTATTTGTAGCAAGACTTCCTACAAAAGCTCCGGTATTTGCTCTAAAAGATCCACCAATTAGAATAAGATTTTTGTAATTTTTATTATTTAATCTATTAAATAAATAGAGAGAATTTGTTACAATCTTACAGTTTTTATCTCCAATATATTCACTAACAAGTTCAATGGTAGAACCAGGACCTAGAAAAACTGTTTCATCTTCTTCTATAATTCCAGCGATTTTTTCTGCTACTTGTTTTTTTTCTTTTATGTTTCTTTTGATTTTTTCATTGTGGGAAAATTCTTTAGCAGATAAAAGTTCTACACTAGTAGCTCCCCCATGAATTCTTTTTAAAATACCTTTTTCTTCCAGTTCTTTTAAATCACGCCTTATAGTCATCTCTGTAACGTCAAGCTTATTCTTTATATCAGATACCTGGATAACGTTGTTATTTTTTAATTCATTTATAATAAACAAATGTCGTTCTTCTTTTAACATATATATCACCTCTTCTATGCTCATTTAGTGTTGGTTAATGTTTGTTTATGTAGTTACACATCTGTAATTATAATATATCTTTAAAAAATAACAATAAATAGGTAAAACGATCAAAAAAACTCTTGACATATAGAATAAATGGATGTATTATAAACATAATAACAAATAAACGAACAAAATAAAACAAATAAAGGAGGACACATGAAAAAAATATATATATCTTCTGATAAAGATGGTGTGAATTTAAAAGACACTGTTGTAGAAGAAGTTAAAAAACTTGGTTATGAATATGAAGATTTAACTGATGAAGGTTTTGACTTTGTTGATAGTGCCAATATTGTTTGTGAAAAGCTTTTAAAAGATGATGATGATACTTCTGTTGGGGTTTTAATAGATAGATATGGTATAGGTAGTTATATAGCAGCAAACAAGCATAAATATATTGTGGCAGCTAATGTTTCTGATGAAAGAACAGCTCTTATGACTAAAAGACATAATGGTTCTAGAGTACTTTGCATGGGTAGTGGAATCGTTGGTCAAGACTTAGCAATGACATGTTTAAATAATTTCTTAAACTATGAGTATGACGGTGGTCGTCATCAAATTAGAGTAGATATGCTAAATAAGATGTTATAAGGAGGTTAAAATGAAAATAGCTTTAGGTTGTGATCATATAGTTACAAGTTATAAAATGATAATTTCTGACCATTTAAAAGCACTGGGACATGAAGTTGTAGATGTAGGAACTTATGATAATACAAGAACACATTATCCTATATTTGGTAAAAAAGTTGGTGAGTTAGTTTCAAGTGGCGAATGTGACTTGGGAGTTGGTTTATGTGGTACAGGAGTAGGTTTTTCTGATGCTGTAAATAAATGTTTCGGAACTAGGTCAGCCTTAGTTAGAGATACAACTAGTGCAAAGTATGCTAAAGAAAAACTTAATGCAAATGTTATTTGTATAGGTGGAGTAATTGCAGGAAGAGACTTGGGTTTAGAAATAATTGATGAATTCTTAAAGGCAGAGTATCAAAAAAATGAAGAGAATGATAAATTGATAGAAAAACTTATGTCTATAGAAAATAAATATGATGATAATCAAACTAATGATGAAGGATTCTTCGATGAATTTATAGAAAAATGGAATAGAGGAGAATATCACGATTAAATATCATCAAATGTTTTGGTTGATATTTGCTATAGTTTAGATAATTTCTAATAAATTGTGTTGATATAACTATAGTGTAATAAAAATCATTTTATGATTGTTTTATAGTAACAATTGCCTGGTTTAAAAATCAAACCAAATAAAACATTAAATCTTTAAACCAGGTTTTTAAAACTACATCTAAAGATGATTGACAGAATAGAATTATAAAATAAATTTATTTGATAGGGAGGAGTATTTGTCTGAATTAATTGATAAAGATTTAATTTTCATATTAAATGCAGAAAAGAAAGAGGATATATTCAAAGAAATATATACCACACTATATGAAAAGGATTTAGTAACGAAAGATTTTCTAAATATGATTATCAAACGTGAAAATGAATATCCGACAGGAATGGATATGTCAGTTATAGAAGGAGTTGATTATAATATAGCAATTCCACATACAGAAAGTTATGCAGTTAAGACTAAAAAAGTAATACCTGTAAAACTAGAGGAAGAAATATCATTTAATAATATGATAGATCCTAAAGAAAGTTTAAAAGTTAAGTTTCTATTTATAATTTTAAATGATGGAAGTGATGAGCAGACTGGAATTTTAGCTAAAATTATGGACTTTGTCACACAAACTAAAGATATAAATACTCTTTTTGAAATGGAAAGTAAAGAAGAGATTTATAAATATATTCAGAACAATTTTGATAGGGAGGTTATGTAATGATTAAAATGTTAGCAGCTTGTGGTGCTGGAGTAAACTCAAGTCACCAAATTAAAAGTGCAATGGAAAATGAGATGAAAAACAGAGGATATAGTGTAAAATGTGATGCTGTTATGATTAAGGATATCACAGAAGATATGCTTGAAAAATATGATTTATTTGCTCAAATAGCTAAGACAGATTTAGGGTTTGAGGTTACTATTCCTGTAGTTGATGCAGGTCCAGTTCTTTACAGAGTTCCATCAATGGCAAAACCGGTTTATGATAAAGTAGAAGCTATTATAAAAGAGAATAATTTGAAATAAGGAGTAAAAAATGCAAGGATTAATTAATTTTGCCAATTCACTTTTTGATCCTCTAATAAAATTAGGGGCTGCTCCTATAATGTTGATTGTACTAACACTTATTGCTTTTTTGGTAGGGGTTAAGTTTCAAAGAGCACTAGAAGGTGGTATCAGGCTTGCTATTTCTATTACAGCTATAGGCGCTGTAATGAATATTTTAACATCAAACTTTTCTGCAGCACTTCAACAGTTTGTACAAAATACAGGGATTGAATTGAGTATAACAGATGTAGGTTGGGCTCCTTTAGCAACAATTACTTGGGGATCAGCATACACCTTATACTTCCTATTTGTAATGGTAGTGGTAAATATAGTAATGCTTTTATTAAATAAAACAAACACTTTAGATGTTGATATATTTGATATTTGGCATTTAGCTATAACAGGTTTATTCTGTAAGTTTATGGGAGCAAGTTTGTTTGTTACTACATTATTAGTTATTTTTATAGGGGTTTTGAAAATTTTAAACTCAGATCTAATGAAACCAACTTTCAATGATTTACTAGATGCACCAGATGAAAATCCAATGACAACAACTCATATGAATTATATGATGAATCCTATAGTAATGGTATTTAACAAAATAATTGATAAATTATTCCCATCATTAGATAAGTATGATTTTGATTCAGCTAAATTAAATTCAAAAATAGGATTTTGGGGATCTAAGTTTGCCATAGGTATCTATCTTGGATTATTTATAGGTCTTTTATCAGGTCAAAAGATTAAAGATACTCTACAATTAGCGTTTATAGCAGCTACTTGTTTGGAGTTATTCTCAGTAATAGGTCAATGGTTCATAGAATCTGTTGAACCTTTATCACAAGGTATCGCAGACTTTGCAAATAAAAGACTTGATGGTCGTAAATTAAATATAGGTCTTGACTGGCCATTTATAGCTGGTAGAAGTGAAATGTGGGCAGCTGCTAATATTTTAGCACCTATTATGTTATTATTAGCAATAATATTTCCAGGAAATAAAATTTTACCACTTGGTGGAATTATTGCTATGGGTCTAACTCCTTCATTACTTGTAGTTACAAGAGGTAAGATTATAAGAATGATAATAATTGGTACTATTGTCTTACCTGTATTTTTAACAAGTGGTACTCTAATAGCACCATACGTAACAGAAGCTGCTAAAGCAGTTAATGCTTTCCCAGAAGGATTAGCAAGTTCAGCTTTAATATCTCACTCAACACTAGAAGGACCAATAGAAAAATTCTTAGCTTACTTTGTAGGTAATGCAAGTGTTGGAGATATTACAACTATAATTTATGCAGTTATTGCAATTGCAATCTATCTTGGTTTATTTATGTGGTATAGAAAACAAATGATTAAGAGAAACGAAGAATATAAAGCTGCAAAATAATAAATAAAAGTTTACAATATTGAAACTCACCTTGTGTTTTGCTTGATAGCAACCGCATGACCTGCGATAAAACATCAAAATGAGTATAAAGAAGTGAAACTTTGGCATACCGTAATTTTATTCAATTGAATATAAAAGAAGGTATGCCTTTTTTATCTTCTATATTCAAAGTATAAAAACTTTTTCAAGATTAAAATTGAAAATATATAGTTATTTAAAAGAACACAAAATATTAAAAAATAGTCTATAAATTTATAACTGTATTATAAAATTTTGATTTGAGAAGATGAAAAGTTGATATATGGGTAAGTTTTCAAGAATTGGAGAATCTATATTAATTTTAATATTTAAAATTGCTTTAAAGATGTAAAGATAAAAAATAATTAATACAATTTATATATCAAATATAGAAAAGAAAAAAGAGGTGAGGATAAATGATATTAACAATTACTGCAAATCCATCAGTGGATATTTCTTATCAGCTTGATGAATTCATTATTGATGATGTAAACAGGGTAGATACTGTTCACAAGGATGCTGGAGGTAAGGGTGTCCATGTTGGATATGTACTAAATCAACTCGAACATAAAGTTGTTAACTCTGGTTTTGTTGGAGGAAAAATTGGTGAATTTATCAGTCAATCTTTAGAAAATCAAGGACTTATCTCAAGATTTGTAGAAGTTGATGGAGAAACTAGAAACTGTATAGCCATCCTACACCAAGGAAAACAAACAGAAATCTTAGAAAAAGGACCAGAAGTTTCTAAAGAAAAAGAAGAAGAATTTCTAAATAAACTAGATGAGATTAGTAAAGATTGTAAGGTGATAAACGTATCAGGATCTCTCCCTAAGGGACTTGATTCATCCTTTTATAAGAAAATAATAGCCTACGCAAAAGAAAATGACAAATTTATATCAGTAGATACATCAGGTCAAACTCTAATAGATGTTATAAATGCTAATATAAAACCTGATCTTATAAAACCAAATGAAACAGAAATAAAAGATGCCATAGGAAGAGAAATTGAGTCTTTGGACGACTTAATAGAAATTTTAAAAAAAGAACCTTTTGCAAGCATTGAAAATATTATAGTATCCATGGGTAAAGATGGAGCTTTAATAAAAATGGGTAAAAGTTTCTATAGAGCAACAGTTCCAGTTATAGAACCTGTAAATCCTGTTGGATCAGGAGATTCAGCCCTTGCAGGTGCACTTTCTGGAATAAATAATAAAGAAAGTAAGATAGATATTATAAAGAAATCTATGACTTGTGGTCTTTTAAATGCCTTAAATAAAGAAATAGCAAGACTTGATATAGATTTATTTGATAAATATTACCAAAAAATTAAAGTTAAGGAGTTATAAATGAAAGTTTCAAGAGAAAAATATGAAAATTTGAAAAAATTAGCTAATGAAGATGGTGTAATTGCAGCTTTGGCCATAGATCAAAGAGGTTCAATGAGAAAAATGGTTGCAAAATATAATGAAGATCTTAATAATGTTGAAGATATCTCAAGGTTTAAATCTTTAGTATCTCGTCACTTGACCAAATATTCTTCTGCAATTTTATTAGATCCAATTTACGGAATGACAGCAAAAGATGTAAGAGATGAAAATGCTGGACTTCTTATGTCTTATGAAGTTACAGGATATGATAATGAAGTTCCTGGAAGACTTCCTATTCTTATTTCTGATTTAAGTGGATTAAGGATTAAAGAAATGGGAGCTAATGCTGTGAAAATTCTTCTTTATTATGATGTTGATGAAGGGGATGAAATAAATGATCAAAAGAAAGCTTTTGTAGAAAGAGTAGGATATGAATGTCAAGCTTTAGGACTTCCGTTTTTCTTAGAAATAGTAACCTATGATACAAGTGTTTCAGATGCAAAATCAAAAGAATACGCTGGATTAAAACCAAGAAAGGTTATTGAAGCTGTAAAGGTATTTGATGATAAAAGATATATGATAGATGTATTAAAACTTGAAGTTCCTGTAAACATGAATTTTGTAGAAGGTTTTGGAGACGATCCACTTCATACAAAACAAGAAGCACAAGAATACTATCAAGAATTAGATAAAGCAACAGATATACCATATATATTCTTATCAGCAGGTGTAAGTGCAGAGCTTTTCCAAGAAACAATTAGATTTGCTAAAGAAGCAGGATCATCTTTCAATGGAGTTCTTTGTGGTAGAGCAACATGGGCAAACGGGGTAGAAAAATTCGCTCAAGGTGATGATAAAGCTATAGAGTGGTTAGAATCTCAAGGAAAAGAAAATATTACAAGCTTAAATAAAGTATTAAAAGAAAGTGCACAAAGTATTTTTGATAAAATAGAATGCTAAATTTCAAGCTGGTTTAAGAGAAATCTTAGACCAGCTACTTATGTTTTAATCTAAATTAGAATAAGGTAATAGAAAATCTTTTTTCTAAGTGAAGTTATGATATATATTTTTCTAAAATAAATCATATTAAGTTTTTGACTTAAAATTTCGAAAAAATAAATAGATTTATAGAATATGTAAAATAAAATCTATAAAAAAGAGTTGGGGTAGAAACCTAACTCTTTTTTACTAAAATAATCATTTTTAAAAAATAATAATATTAATCTCTTCTTTATAGTGGGGTATAGAGATATTAAGTCAGAATAAAAATATCAAAGTTGAAAGGAAACAGCTTATGAAAATATTATTGGCTGGTGGTGCAGGTTATATTGGATCTCATACTGCAGTAGAACTTTTAAACGCAGGCTATGATATACTTATTGTAGATAATTATTCTAATTCAAAGCCATCAGTTATAGATAGGATAAAGAAAATTACAAACAAAGATTTTAAAACCTATGAAGCTGATGTTAAGGATAGAAATAAGATGGAAAATATCTTTAAAGAAAACGATATTGAATGTGTTATTCACTTTGCTGGATTAAAAGCAGTTGGAGAAAGTATAGAGAATCCTATAAAATATTATAGAAACAATATAGATACGACTCTTACACTTTTAGAAGTTATGAAAAAATTTGGAGTAAATAAATTTATTTTTTCATCTTCGGCTACGGTTTATGGAGAAGTTAACAAGGTTCCTTATAAGGAAGGAATGTCAAGGGGTGGCTGTACTAGTCCATATGGCTGGACAAAGGTTATGATGGAACAGATCTTAGAAGATTCATTTGCAGCCAATAATGATTTTTCTATAATAATTTTAAGATATTTTAATACTCTTGGGGCTCATAAGTCAGGCCTAATAGGAGAATTTCCATCAGGAATACCAAATAATCTTATGCCATATTTGACACAAATGGCAATAGGAAAACTTCCTAAACTTACAATATTTGGTGGTAATTATGATACGCCAGATGGAACTTGTAGACGTGATTATATACACGTAGTAGACCTTGCTAGGGCTCATGTTAGAGCTGTTGATTATGCGAAGAGTTTTAAAGGAGTAGACATTTTTAATGTTGGTACAGAAATACCTTATAGTGTTTTGGATTTAGTAAAGGCTTTTGAAAAAGCAAATGGAATAAAGGTAAACTATACTATAGGAGACAGGCGCTCTGGTGATCTTCAAGATTCATGGGCAGATGTAGAAAAGATAGCTAAGATTTTGAACTGGAAAACAGAGTATAATCTTATAGATATGTGCAGAGATTCATGGAAATGGGAAAAAAATATAAAAAATATTGACCTTTAAAATATATGCATATATGAAAAATATTAATATATAAAAATTAAAAAAGTAATACATAAAAGGAGTAATAATGAAAACAAATCTAGTAATAATGGCAGCAGGTATTGGATCCAGATTTGGTCAAGGGATCAAACAACTTGAAGTAATGAACGATCATAATGATGGAACTAAAGGTGAAATAATTATAGATTATTCTATATATGATGCTGTAGAAGCGGGATTTGATAAAATAATATTTATCATTAGAAAAGAAATAGAGGATGAATTTAAAGAAATTATTGGAAACAGAATAGAAAATTCTCTACAAAAAAAAGGCATAGAAGTAGATTATGCATTTCAAGAACTTGATAAAATTCCAGAAGGATTTAACCTACCAAAAGAAAGGATAAAACCATGGGGAACAGGTCATGCAGTTCTTTGTGCTAAAGAAAAAATCGACGCTCCTTTTGTTATAATAAACGCAGATGATTACTATGGTAAGGATGCCTTTGTAAAGCTTCATGACTTCTTAGTTGCAAACTATGAAAAAAATCAAAAATCAAAACTCTTTATTCTAGCAATGGCAGGCTTCATATTGAAAAATACTATTTCAGAAAATGGAACGGTAACCAGAGGAGTTTGTGTAGTAGATAAAGAAGGAAAAGTAAAAGAAGTTATAGAAACTTCTGGAATTAAAGCAAGCCATGATGACAAAAATAAGATTATATGTGATGATCCAGAAGTTTCCAAATGGATAAAACCAGAGTCTAAGGTTTCCATGAACATGTGGGCAGGATATCCAGAATTTTTAGAATATTTAGAAGAGGATTTTGAGAGATTTTTACAAGATGATTCATTAAATGAGCTTAAAAAAGAACACTTGCTTCCAATAATAGTAGATGGACTTTTGAAAAAAAACATGGTAGAGCTAACAGCTATAGAAACAAGGGATAAATGGATAGGTATAACATATAAGGAAGATGTAGATTTAGCAAAAACAGAAATTAAAAAAATGCTAGATTCCAATAAATATCCCAAAAAACTTTGGGACTAATAAAGATATAAAAGTGTATGGATTAACCCTTAAAGATTTTTTAACTTCTAAGGGTTTTTTTGACCGAAGTTTAATTTAAATAGTTAAGTATTCTAATGGTATTATATGTAAATAAACGGTAAATTATATATAAATATAAAAAAAAGGAAATTATTATGAAAAGTGAAAGAATTGATAAAATTATAGAAAAAATGAAGAAAAACTCTATAGGACAAATACTAGTTTCAGATCCTTACTCAATATTTTATTTGACAGGTAAGTTAATAGATCCTGGTGAAAGACTCTTAGCCTTTTATATAAATGTTAAGAAAGAGATGATACTATTTGTAAACGAGCTTTTTCCTCAAAAAGAGACCGATGATTATGAAATTATATACTACAATGACTCAGAAGATGGAGTTAAAATTATATCTGACCATATAATAGATGGAGATATGATAGGAGTAGATAAAAATTGGTCAGCTAAATTTCTTCTAAGGCTTCAAGAAATTTTCCCTGATAAAAAATATATAAATGCATCTTTTATAGTAGATGAGGTACGTCAAATAAAAGATCAGGAAGAAAGAAGACTTATGGCTGAATCATCAGAGATTAATGATAAGGTTATGGAAGAAATTATCCCTCTTGTAGTGGAAGGATATACAGAGCTAGAATTAACGGAAAAACTTAAAGACCTTTACAAAAAACACGGAGCAAGTGGTTTCTCATTTTCACCAATTACAGCTTTTGGAAAAAATGGAGCAGATCCTCACCATGTAACAGATAATACTAGGGGTAAAAAAGGAAATTCTGTAGTTATTGATATTGGTGGAATATATAAGGGCTATTGTTCTGATATGACAAGGACAGTATTTATAGATGAAGTTTCAGACTTACAAAGAGAAGTTTATGAAATAGTAAAAGAAGCAAATCTAAAAGGAATAGAGGCAGCGAGACCTGGTAACAAGATGAGTGATGTAGATAAGGCTGCTCGTGAATATATAGAAGAAAAAGGCTATGGAAAGTATTTTACTCATAGAACAGGCCACTCTATAGGAATAGAAACTCATGAAGCAGGAGATGTCTCTCAAATTAATGATGAAATTATAAAACCGGGTCAAATTTTTTCTGTGGAACCAGGTATATATTTACCAGAAGAAAATTTTGGAGTCAGAATAGAAGATCTAGTTTTAATAACAGAAAATGGTCCAGAAGTTTTAAATAAAGTAAGCAAAGATTTGAGAATTATAAATGATTAAAGAAGGATATATGCCATTTAAAATGGCTAAAACATATTATAGGATAGTAAATCCAGAAGGTAGAAAAACACCACTTGTTCTTTTGCATGGAGGTCCAGGTTC
>JBQDYR010000051.1:0-12069 GCA_052105355.1 Anaerococcus sp. | reverse complement strand
TTACAGAACTTACAAAGGAGCTAACATCAAATCTTACAAAAGAGCTTGAAGCTAGAAAAATCCAATATGAATATTATAGGGATGAGTTGTTGAAGAATAGTTTTGAATTTACTAACTTTAAGTTAGGAAATATTGCTAAGTTTAAATATGGATATACTGATAAGGCAAAAGATGCTGGTAATGTAAGGTTTATTCGTATAACTGATATAACAGAAGAAGGTAAGTTAAATCCAAGCAATCCAAAATATATAGAATTATCTGAAGAAAACAAAGAATATTTGGTAAATAAAGGTGATTTGCTAATGGCTAGAACTGGTGCAACATATGGAAAAACATTATATGTTGAGACGGATAAACCAGCTATATATGACTCTTTTTTGATAAAAATCATTTTAGATAATGATTTGATACTGAATAGATATTATTGGCATTTTTCAAAATCTACTATATTTTGGGAACAAGCTGAAAAATTGGCTACTAAAGGTGATCAACTTCAATTTAATACAAATGTACTTCAAAATATTAAAATTCCAATACCAAAAATAGAAATTCAGAAAAAGATAGTTGACGTGCTTGATAATTTTGAATTAATCTGTTCTGACCTTAATATAGGTTTACCAGCAGAGATTGAAGCCAGACAAAAACAATATGAATTTTATCGTGATGCTCTCTTGGAATATGCGTACACAGGGGAAATAATCCATACAGAGAGAGAGACAGGCAGGCAAGCGATAATTAGGCTTATTCAGTATGTTTTTGGAAGTGTTAAGGTAAAACTATCAGATATAGCTAACATTCAACGTGGTGGAAATTTTGCTAAGAAAGATTTTATAAGTGAAGGAATTCCATGTATTCATTATGGGCAGATTTATACTAAATATGGGATACAGATTGATAAAACAATAAGCTATATTTCGAAAGAAACTTCTGACAAGGCAAAAATGGCCAATAAAGACGATATTATAATGGCTGTTACAAGTGAGAACCTAGAGGATGTTTGTAAATGTCTTGTGTGGTTAGGTGATGATGATGTTGCAGTTGGTGGTCATACTGCAATTATAAAAACAAGTCAAAATTCAAAGTACCTTGCATATTATTTACATACTTCAATGTTTTTCAGTCAGAAAAGAAGATTGGCACATGGAACTAAGGTTCTTGAAGTAACACCAAATAAATTAAAAGACATAGAAATACCATTACCAAAACTTGAGCAACAAGAAAAAATAGTAACCATATTAGATAATTTCAATAATCTTATTAATGATATTTCAGAGGGTATTCCAGCAGAGATTGAAGCCAGACAAAAGCAATATGAGTATTATAGGGATAAACTTTTATCTTTTAAATAAAAAGTTTTGAGGTGAAAAATGAGCAAGTATAATGTGGTACTTTCTACTGCAGAAAGTACTGTCGTATCAGAATATGAACCAGAAGATAGGAAATCTGATGCCTATCAGAGTGAAGCAACCCTAGAAAAAGCTTTTATAAGGATGTTAGTTGAACAAGGATATGAGTATCTAGAAATTCATGACTCATATGCTCTTACGGCTAACCTTAAAAAGTGTCTTGAAGATTTAAATGATTATAAATTTTCTGATAAAGAGTGGACTCATTTTTTTAATACCACCATAGCAGCCAAAAATGATGGTATAGAGGAAAAATCAAGAAAAATACAAGAAGATTATATACAAAATCTTACAAGAGATGATGGTTCTACAATAAATGTAAGTCTTATTGATAAGACAAACATCCACAAAAATAAGTTACAGGTAATAAATCAATACCAAGCAAATGATGGCAATTATAAAAATCGTTATGATGTTACTATTTTAGTAAATGGACTTCCTCTAGTTCATATTGAACTTAAAAGGCGTGGAGTAGCTCTAAAAGAAGCTTTTAATCAAATTAACCGTTATCAAAGAGATAGCTTTTGGTCCGATCTAGGACTTTATGAATATGTACAATTGTTTGTAATAAGTAATGGTACTCATACCAAGTATTATTCCAATACTACAAGATTTTTAAGTGTAAAAGAACAAAACAATAAAAAGAGATCTGGCAAAAAAAACTCTCACTCTTTTGAGTTTACAAGTTTTTGGGCAGATGCAAATAATAATATAATTCCTGACCTTGTAGATTTTACAAAAACCTTCTTTCAAAAACATACAATTTTAAATATACTAACAAAGTATTCTATTTTTACATCAGAAAATATACTTATGGTAATGAGGCCTTATCAGATTGTTGCAACTGAAAGAATATTAAACCGTATAGAAGTATCAACCAACTACAAGAAAACAGGTAGTATTTCTGCTGGTGGTTATATCTGGCATACTACAGGTTCTGGAAAAACTTTGACAAGTTTCAAGTCAGCTCAACTTGCAAGTAAACTTTCTTATATTGATAAGGTTATATTTGTGGTTGATAGAAAAGACCTTGATTATCAGACTATGAAAGAATATGACCGCTTTGAAAAGGGTGCTGCAAACGGGAATACTTCTACAAAGATACTTGCACGCCAATTAGAAAATAAAGATTCTAATAGCAATTATCATGAATATCCTATTATTGTTACAACTATACAAAAACTTGATAGGTTTATTTCAAAAAATCAGAAACATGAAGTTTATGATAAACACGTTGTTATGATATTTGATGAGTGTCATCGTTCTCAGTTTGGAGATATGCACAAGAGAATAGTCAAACATTTTAAGAACTATCATCTTTTTGGATTTACAGGAACTCCAATATTTGCAAAAAATGCATCAAATGGAAAACATATAGATTTAAAAACAACTGAACAGGCTTTTGGTGACAAACTTCATGTTTACACTATTGTAAATGCTATAAATGATGGTAATGTCCTTCCTTTTAGAATAGATTATGTAAATACTGTAAGAGAAAAAGATGATATCAAGGATGAAAAGGTCGAGGGAATTGACAATGAAAAAATACTTCTTAGTCATCAAAGAATAAGTCTTGTTACTAAGTATATCCTCGAGCACTTTAATCAAAAGACCAAACGAAATGCAGGAACATATAGTTTCAATAAGCTTACAAATATTGAATCTGTATCCAAAAACAGGAGTATAGAAGAAGTTCGTGAAAAGGTAAGACTATCTGGTTTTAACTCTATTTTTGCTGTATCAAGTATAAATGCTGCAAAAGCTTACTATAATGAGTTTAAAAGGCAAATGGAAGAGAATCCTTCAGAAAAACTTCGTATAGCAACTATATTTTCATATGCTCCAAATGAAGAAGATTTAGATGAAAGTACTGGTGGATTTCTCGGTGAAGAAAACTCTGATAGCACTTTTGGACTTTCAAAAAATTCAAGAGACTTTTTGGAATCTGCTATAGAAGATTACAATAAAACTTTTAATACTGCTTATGATACTTCCAGTGATAAATTTGCAAACTATTATAAGGATGTATCTCTTAGGATGAAAAATATGGAACTAGATCTTCTTATAGTTGTAAATATGTTCCTTACAGGATTTGATGCTACTACATTAAATACAATGTGGGTAGATAAAAATCTTAAGATGCATGGTTTGTTGCAGGCATTTTCAAGAACAAATAGAATCCTTAATTCAGTAAAGACCTATGGTAATATTGTATGTTTTAGAAACTTACAAAAGGAGACAGAAGACGCTATTGCGCTTTTTGGAGATAAAGATGCAAATGGTATTGTACTTCTAAAAGCTTTTAAAGATTACTACTATGGTTATGAAGATGAAAACGGAAAGTTTATAAAGGGATATGCTCAAAGAATAGAAGAACTTGTAGAGAAGTTTCCAGTAAGAGATAGGATAATTGGCGAAAAGAATAAAAAAGATTTTATAATAGCATTTGGCAGAATACTTAGACTTAGAAATATTCTTTCAAGTTTTGATGATTTTTTTGGCAAAGAAATTCTACCACCTTTGGTATTTCAAGATTATACATCAAAATACAATGACCTTTATGACGAGTTTAAAATCAAAAAAACACAAGATGATGTAAGTGCAGATGTTGTTTTTGAGATGGAACTTGTAAAACAGATAGAGGTAAATATTGATTATATACTTATGCTTATAGAAAAGTACCATAACTCAAATTGCAAGGATAAAAATATTCTCGTTGAAATAAATAGGGCTATAGGTTCAAGTACAGAACTTAGATCTAAGAAGGAACTTATAGAACACTTTATTGAAACAATAAATACGGATACTGAAGTAAATGCAGATTGGGCAAAGTTTGTTATAAAACAGAAAGAAGAAGACTTTAAACAACTTGTAAAAACTGAAAAACTCAGAGAAAATGAAGCAAGAATTTATATTAAAAATTCTTTTAGAGATGGACAAATAAAAACAATAGGAACTGACCTTGATAAAATAATGCCTCCAGTATCAAGATTTGGTGGTGGCAGAGCTAAGAAAAAGAAAAGCCTTATTGTTAAGCTTAAAGAATTTTTCGACAAGTATGAAGGTCTTGGAACTCTAGAATTTGAAAGTGAACAAAGTAATTTAGATAATATAAAAATGGTCGCAGAAGATACACCAGATTACCATGTATATTAAAAAAAGGGAAAGATTTAAATCTTTCCCTTTTTGGATTAAATTTTATTTAATCTATAATTTTTCCTTTATCTGCTTCCTCCTCCAGAACCTCCTCCGAAGGAACCGCCACCTCCACCAAATGATGTAGGTCCGCCAGATCCTGCTGAAATAAAGTCGTTGTAAGATGTAGAAACGCTTGAAGCATAGGATCTAGACCACATAATGGTGTTATAGGTATATATAGAATTTGTTTCGTATTCTGGATATGCTTTTTGTAAATTTTTGAATACTTCATCAGAAATTCCATACATTGCTGCATAAATCATAAAGTAATCCCAAAGTTTTACTTCGTTAAGATCTCTTTCTTTAATTAAAGAATAATCCTCTAGGTAATTTTTAAACTTAATAAGATTAGAGTAAAGTTCTATACCACTTTGAGTAGGATCTAGGTAGTATACTTTTCCGAAAAGTTTTTTTACCATTCTAGATACTAGATATCCCTTTTTTTCAAGTTCTAGGGAAGAATGGATTTCAAATTTATCAAAGAAAGTTTCCATCTCTTTGGAATGTTTTCTTATATATTTTTCAAAAGCTTTTTGGTCTATCTGTTCATGCTGTGCGTAGGCTTTTGCTCCCTGTAATTTTTTAAAGAATGAGCTTTCCAAATCGCCCATATTTTCTGGGATAGATTTTATAATTATGGCCTGGCTCTTTCTTGGAAAGATTCCTTTAAGGTCTTCTCGGATTTCTATGTTTCCTTGGTAAATCCACTTTAAGATAAATGCATTTAAAAAATCGTCTTGTTTTATCTTTGAGTAAGCCTTTTTTGTGAAAATATATAGATCTTCTATTGGATTTTCATAGGGAACTTCTTGGAAGTATTGGTCTTTTAGGTCTTTTGCCTTAGGAAGTTTTTTATCTTTATCTAGTCTGTTCATGATTGCAGATTTGTTTGTAATTGCTACAATTCCAAATACAAAGGCCATAAACATTGCAAAAATAGAGAAAATTATAGGTATAAAAGACCCATCAAGATCGTTAGATTGACCTTCATTAACTCCACCTTGGTTATCTTCCCAGTCACTTCCTTCTATAGCCATATCGGCATAGTCTTTGAAATTTTTATCGATTTTATAGGAAGTAGAAAAATATCCTTTAGGAAATCTTAGCATAACCACGCCATAGGCTATATCACCATCAGATTCCATAACTATTTGTCCATCTTCATTGTTGATGTCACCTTCCATACCAAAACCCCACATTTTTACCTGATCATTAAAGGGTTCAAAACCTTTAATTTTTATGGTAGCTTTGTCAGGTTCTGGGTCCATAGAGTCGTTTATAAACTTCCAATAAACCATATCATAGTCATTGAGCTCTATAACAAGAGGATTTATCTTGTAAGAAATTTCATGGATATTGTGTCCGTAGTTAGATATCCCCCAACAAAGCTCAAGTCCATTATCAGTATAGTTTATCCCATACTTATAGGCCTTTTGGTCAAAAGATCTATCTACATTCCAAGGATTTTCTTGGGTAAAAGATTTTCCATTGACCTTGGCTTTAAAATCTTCTATCTGTATTTCGCCTAAATTTTCTATCGGCTTATATTTTTCTGTTCCACTTTGATCTACAGTATCCCATGTTTCTTCTACACTTGCTATTCCTTCTTTATTTATCTCTACATTTATATCAAGATTATTAAAGTCATCTGCATATGAAGGAAGAGCAAAAAACAAAGAAAAGATAAAAGATAAGAGGAATATTTTTGTTTTTTTAAATTTTTTCATATTAATCATTAAAGCTTGGTGCATCTTTTTTACCAGGATCATTGGTAAAGTATTCTTTTTCTGTAAAACCTAGCATACCAGCAAAAATATTTTGTGGGAAAGACTTTATAGATCTGTTAAATTTTGTAACTGTATCGTTGTAGATCATTCTTGAATGTCTAACATTGTCTTCATATTTATTTATAGAAGCCATAGTATCTTGGTAAAGGTTAGAAGATTTAAGATCTGGATAGTTTTCTGCTACTGCATAAAAACTTCTCATGGCTCCTGAAAAAGCTTGATCATCTTTTTCTACTTCTGTAGGAGTAGATTCTTTATTTATTGAAGATCTATTTTGAGTTATTTTCTCAAAAGCTTCTAGCTCAAAATCAGAGTAATGTTTGGTAGCGTCCATAAGATTTCTTAAAGCATCCCATCTTGATTCAACTTGAGCTGCAATTTGAGCCATGGAATTTGATACCATTTCCTCACTTCTTACCAGAGAGTTGTATGTAATAATTGCAAATACAACAACTAAGGCTATTATTATTATTAATCCTATAATCATATTTTTCTCCTTTATTATTTTTAAATTTAATACTTATATATATGATACCCAATAATGCTATTTGAAGCATTTTCTTGTTCCATAATTTAAATATAAATTAAAAAATAAATTTAAAAGTTTATGCAAATATTTTTAGGAAAACGACCACAATAAATTAAAAGGCTTATATTTCAATATTTAAAACGATATGAGAAATAGTTTGCATTTATTTTAATTTATGCTATAATTTAATTAGCTAGTAACATAGCTAGGTTTTTCATTATTAATTCCTTATAGTTTTCCCTTTAGAAAACTAGGACTAACTTATTCTTTTCTATATTAATAAAAGGGCTTTCGAGCCCTTTTATTGTGTTTATTTATCCATATTATTTTTACAAATTCAAATAAAAAAATTCAATATTATTGAAAAATATATATTTATCGGTATATTCATGTAACAAGAAAGACTTTAAACGGAGGAGGTTTTTATGGTTTATCCTTTTTATTTAGACAGAACCTTTTTTCTGGTAATTATAGGAATTGTTATTTCTATGATTGCTCAGTCCAATATTCAAAGAAAGTTCTCAAAATATTCTGCAGTAAAGACTAGTAAAAATATTACAGGTCTTGAAGTAGCAAAATATATTTTAAATACAAACAACTACAATGACATAAAGATAAAAAGAATTTCTGGGTCATTGTCAGACTACTTTAATCCTATAAATAAGGAAGTAGCTTTATCCGATACATCTTTTTCAGATACTTCTATAGCATCGGTTGCTGTAGCTGCCCATGAATGTGGCCATGTTATCCAATACAAGGAAGGTTATATTCCATTAAAATTAAAATCATGGATAGTACCAGTGGTTAATATTGGATCAAGATTATCTATGCCTGCAATATTTGCTGGGATATTCTTATCAGTTCCAAGTCTTATAGACATAGGAATTTTCCTATTTTCATTTATGCTTATATTTCAAATAGTAACTCTTCCTGTAGAGTTTGACGCCTCAAGAAGAGCTCTTAATGTTTTGGAAGAAAGTGGAATGTTAGTTGGACAAGAAAATAATTTTGCCAGAGAAATGTTAAAGGCCGCAGCCTTAACTTATGTTGCTGCAACTTTAACAACAGCCCTACAATTCTTAAGACTTTTACTATTGTTTGGTAACAATAGAAGGCGAGACTAGTTGAAATATTGATAGTAAAAAGTACAATATTTATAGAATCTTTAGGGGTTCTATATTTTAAAAAGAATGGTCAGAGAAAGTCAAAGAATATTTGCAAGAAAGAGGGGTGATCCTTTGGCGGGATTAACATCTGATATAGAGAGATTTTTAAAGGCGATGCTTGAATCTACTCAAGACGGAATGGTTGAAATAGGAAGAAATGATCTAGCAAGTCGTTTTTCTTGTTCACCAAGTCAAATCAATTACGTACTTTCAACTAGGTTTACCCCTTATAATGGATATATTATTGAAAGTAAACGTGGCGGTAATGGTTTTATAAAGATTATTACCATAGTTGAAGAAGACGAAGATGATTACATCTATCATGTATTAAAAAACTTAGATGTAGAAATGACAGAATCAAAGGCCAAGAGCCTTTTTAGTGATTTATATAATAGAGGATACTTTAATAAAAATGAAATCAAGACCATTGAGTATGCAATAGCTGACAAGGCCTTGATTCATGTAAACCAAGAAAAAAGAAACTTAGTAAGAAGAGATATAATAAAAAATATCCTTTTAAGTTTTTTAGTTAGGAGTTAAATATGAAATGCGATAAATGTGGAAAAAATGAAGCTGAACTTACTGTTAGAGCTATAATCAACGGTAACCAACAAGATTTTCACCTATGTAGAGAGTGTTTCAAAGAATATTCAAATGAAGGAATTCCATCATCTGATGGAGGGTTTAAGTCGGTAGACTTAAATAACTTTGATTGGAAAAAATTAGTTGAAAAAATGATACCAAGTCTTGATGATATTATAGATGGTTATTATGAGTACAAGTACAACAAAAATAATTATGGGTTTGATCACATTAATTCTATGAGTCAAAATTCATGTCCTAATTGTGGAAATTTAGAAAATAATATTAGGGCTGGAATATTTGGATGCCCAACTTGTTATAACTTTGATAGTAAAAATACTAAAAAACTTTTAAAGACTAAAAATAATTATTCTGGTCAATATGAAGGAAAGTATCCTAAAAAACATAGGGACTTTAAAGAAGTTGCCATACAAATTAAAAATCTACAAGAAAAACTTCAACAGTCTGTGGCAACAGAAGATTTTGAACAAGCACAATCTATCAAAGATGAGATTGATAAGTTAAATATGAAGGTGAGAAATTGATAGAGTATTCAAAAGATATAATATTAAATACTAACCTATCTCTAAGAAGAAACATAGAAGGCTATGATTTTCCGACAAGTATGATTAGAGAAGATAGTATCATGATACTAGATGCTTTCAAGGAAATTTATAAAGATGAGCTAGTTTTATTGGAAGAGATAGACGAAACAACTTTAAATCAATATATAAATGATGGAGTTGTCTCTGAGGACTCTTTAGAGAAGGTTGCTCAAATAGGACTGGTTATAAAAGATGACTATGTAATTACTATAAATGACAGAGACCATATAGGAATAAATGTTAGAAATTTTAATATGGATCTTATATCAGCTTATAAGAAAGCTAAACAAGTAGAGGAATTTCTGGATAATAAGTTTGATTTTGCCTTTTCTCCGGAATATGGATATCTGACTTCAGATGCAAGAAATACAGGCTATGGTCTTGAAATAATCTATAAGGTATTTCTTTTTGGATTACTTGATTCAGATCAAACTTACTATGCTCTAAAGACATCTCTTGCAAATAGTGGCATATATTTCACTAAATTCCTACCAAAATACTATGATAAATATGCTAAAGATCTTTATATAATCAAAAACTTTGGTAATTATAGAAAAGATATAGAATCTTATTTAGGAACAATAGAAGAATCTTTAGATACCATAGTTAGGAATGAGAGAAGGTTTAGGAGGGATTATCAAGTTTTAAATAGAATAAGTCATGATGATATTATAGATCAAATCAATATGATAGAGACAAATTTAGATAATGGAAATCTAAAAAGCTTGGAAAATATCTCTGAAGGTCTCTATGGACTTAAAAAGTACAGGTCTCTAGGGTTTAAGACTAAACTAGAATCAGACCAGATAGACTATTTAATATTTAATACAAATAAGAATAAGTATAAAGGTGATAGAAATAAAAAAAGATATGAGTTTTTAAATTCATATATGGAGGAAAACAATGGAAAACAAGGGACTAAATAGGCTAAGTAAACAAGCCAGACGTGAGTCTTATGCATTAAACCATGACTATATTGGGTCTGAACATCTTTTGTTGGCATTGATGAAAACAGGATCTCTTGCTACAAGAGCTCTAATAAATTCAGGTGCCAATTACGAGCTTATGAGATCTGTAGTTATAAATAACATAGGCAAGGGAACGGCTGTAAAACCCGCAAAAGAATTTTCAAGAAAAGTAAGGATTATACTTGATAAATCAAGGATGATAGCAAACTCTTACAAAAAAGATGAAGTTTCAGAAGAAGATGTACTTTTTGCTATATTAGATGATAATGATTCTTTTACCAACATAATGTTTATGCTATCAGGAATAGATAAGAAAAAGGTAAAACTTAATCTTGAAAAGTTAATCAAGGAATCAAATAATGTATCAGGTCAAGGAGAAGATTTGGGTGAAGGTGTAACAAAATTTGCAAAAAATTTAAATGAGTATGCAAGTAAAGGAAAAATTGACCCAGTTATCGGTAGGGATAAGGAAATAGAAAGAGTTATTCAAATTCTTATGAGAAGAACTAAAAATAATCCTATCCTTACAGGAGAGCCTGGAGTAGGTAAAACTGCTATAATAGAGGGCTTGGCACAAAAAATCGTAGAAAATAATGTGCCATCTATCATGAAAAATAAGACTATTTTTAGCTTGGATCTTGCATCTATGCTTGCTGGTACAAAATACCGTGGTGACTTCGAAGAAAGACTTAAAAAATTATTCGAAGAATTAGAAGGAAGAGAAGATGTTGTTCTCTTTATAGATGAATTTCATATGGTATTGGGAGCAGGAGCAGCTGAAGGATCTATGGATGCTGCAAATATCCTAAAACCAATCTTAGCAAAAGGCGATATACAAATTATTGGTGCAACAACTACTGAGGAATATAGACAACATGTAGAACAAGATTCTGCACTTGCTAGACGATTACAACCAATTCAAGTAGAGGAACCAAGTGTAGAAGACGCTATAAAAATAATGCAAGGCTTAAAAGAAAAGTATGAAAAGCATCATAAAGTAATAATTAGCGAAGAAGCTATAGAAGCTGCAGTAGAATTAACAGATAGGTATATATCTGATAGATTCTTACCAGATAAGGCGATAGACGTAATTGATGAGGCTTGTTCTAAAGAAAGAATCGATAACTATCAAGAAGATAGTGAAGAACAAATAGAGATTAATGAGATCGAAGATTTAAAGTTACAAAAAGAGCAAGCTATAAATGAACAAGATTTTGAAAAAGCTGCAAGACTAAGAGATGAGATAAATAAGGCTAAGTTTGATCTAGAAGAAGAAAAGAATGAACCTGAAGAAAATATAAATACAGACCTATCTATAGGTTATGATGAAATAGCAAGTATAGTTTCAGATTGGTCAAGAGTTCCAATTACAAAACTTACTCAAGATGAAAAAGAAAGATATAGAGATCTTGATATAGACTTAAAAGAAGAGGTTATAGGTCAAAATAAGGCTATAGAATCTGTTGCCCATGCTATAAAAAGAGCAAGAGTTGGACTTAAAGATCCAAACAAACCTATAGGATCTTTTATATTTGTAGGACCAACTGGAGTAGGTAAAACATACCTTGCAAAATCACTTGCCGAGAATCTTTTTGGAGATCCAGAAGCATTAATTAGAATGGATATGTCTGAATATATGGAAAAATTCTCAGTGTCTAGACTTGTTGGATCGCCTCCAGGATATGTTGGATATGAAGAAGGTGGACAATTAACTGAACAAGTAAGAACTCACCCTTATTCAGTAATCTTATTTGATGAAATAGAAAAAGCTCATCCAGATATCTTTAATTTATTATTACAAATTTTAGATGATGGAAGACTTACAGAT
>JBQDYR010000050.1:6821-12281 GCA_052105355.1 Anaerococcus sp. | reverse complement strand
TACTCCTTCTGCAAGAGCTCCTTCTATTTCTGCTTCAAGAGCTGTCATATCTACTATTCTTCTTCTATAAGCACAGTATACATCTTTGGCTCCAAGTCTTACAGATGTTCTTACTGCATCCATAGCAACATTACCGCCTCCAATAACTACAACCTTCTGTCCTTCTAACTTTTGAGCCTGTCCAAGGCCAACTTTTCTTAGAAAATCAACAGCTGAAATTATATTTTCATTATCTTCACCATCAATCCCCAACTTTTTGTCAGTAGAAGCCCCTATTGTTATTAAAGTTGCATCATAAAGCTTAGATAAGTCATCTAAAGATATATCCACACCGACTTTTTTATTATGTATTATTTTAACTCCAGTTTTCAAAATTGCTTTTATGTCGTCATCTAGCCTATCTTTAGGAAGTCTATAGTTGGGAATTCCATATCTTAACATACCTCCTAATTCTGGTAACATTTCATAAATAGTAGCTTGATGACCCATAAGTTGCAAATAATATGCCGCAGAAAGACCAGCTGGTCCACCACCAATTATAGCTATTTTTTTACCAGTAGAATTAAAGTTTTCTGGAGGATTAACATCTCTAGAGTAGTCTGCAGCAACTCTTTTGATTGCTCTTATATTAACTGGACTATCTATCATAGATCTTCTGCACCTGTCTTCACACGGATGCTCGCATATATATGCGCAAGTTGTTGGAAGAGGATTATCTTTTCTTATTAATCTTATAGCATCCTCAAACCTTCCATCCTTAACAAGTGCTACATATCCTGGTATATCAACATTTGCTGGACAATGTGAAACACATGGGACAGGTTGACTTATTAAGCATGTACATCTTTTATTTTCAATATGTTCTTCATAATCATCCCTACAATATTTTACTGACTTGTAAACCATTTCTGCTGCTTCATATCCAATTGCACAATCAGCAGAATCAAATATGGATAAAGCTGTTTCTTCTATTAAATCTATATCATCATAGCTAGCCTCCCCATTCAAAACATTTGTTAAAAGATGCTTTAATTGAAGTAGACCTACCCTACATGGCGTACACTTACCACAAGTTTGTGAGTGACACATTTCTATAAATGCTCTTGTAGTATCCACAGGACAAACGCTTGCAGAACCATTAGAAATTCTTCTCGATAAATCTTCATAGAGTTCTTCAACTATTTGTGCGGAGTTACTTTTAAATTGTAGCTCTAACCTAGACATTAGCTACCCCCTATTTTATTCATATTTTATAGGAATTCTTGTATAACGATTTCCTGATACTGTAAATTATACATTAGTTAAAATAAATAGACAATAATTGTTTTATTCTTCACTATATTATATATTGAATGATAAATAGTGTGTTAATTTTTTCTTAATTGTTTTCAAATATATATACTTCTTTATTTATTTTTTAATAAATAAAATTCCAAATAAAAAACTGACTAGTAAAATCAAATAACTTTACTAGTCAGGGTAGTTAATATAATCTATTCTTCAGTTTCTGCTTCTTTTTCCATTTCTTCTATTTTCATAGCAATTTGAGCATCTTCTAAGTCTTTTGTTTCATAATCTATATCAAAATCATAGTAAGCTTTCATTCCTGTACCTGCAGGTATTAGTTTACCAATTATGATATTTTCTTTAAGTCCTTTTAAATCATCAACTTTACCTTTAATTGATGCATCTGTTAGAACTCTGGTTGTTTCTTGGAATGAAGCAGCTGATAGCCAAGATTCTGTTGCTAAAGAAGCTTTAGTTATACCAAGAAGCTCTTGTGTATAAATAACTGGTTCTTTGCCTTCTTCTAGAAGTTTCTTATTTACTTTAATTACTTCTCTTCTTTCTTGTAGTGATCCTGGTAGGAACTCAGAATCTCCTGTCTCATCTATTTTTACTTTTTTAAGCATTTGACGAGCTATTACTTCTATATGTCTATCATCTATTTCTACACCTTGAAGCCTATAAACTTTTTGAACTTCCTTGGTGATATAATCTTGAACTCCAACTTTTCCTAGAACCTTTAAAACATCATGTGGGTCAATAGAACCCTCGGTTAGTTGTTGGCCTTTTTCTACAAAATCTCCATCAGTTACAAGAAGTCTTGAACCAAATGGTATGTTGTACTTTTTACTTGTTCCATCTTCTGAAGTAATTTCAACATCAGTTTTCTTTTCATTTTGGATAAGAGTAACTGTTCCTGAGTTTTCTGCTATATAAGCAAGTCCTTTTGGTTTTCTTGCTTCAAATAACTCTTCAACCCTTGGAAGACCTTGAGTAATTCCTACGCCAGCAATACCGCCGGAGTGGAAGGTTCTCATTGTTAACTGTGTACCTGGCTCACCTATAGATTGAGCCGCAATAATACCTACAGCTTCACCTATATTTACTTTCTTACCAGTTGCAAGGTTTCTACCGTAACATTTCTCACAAACACCATGTTTTGAATGACATTCTAGAACTGATCTAAGTTTTACTTCCTTGATACCTGCAGCTACAATCTTATCTGCTTTTTCTTCATCTATGATGTGATCTTTTTCAACTATCACTTCACCTTCTGAATCAGTAATATCTTCAAAGGATGTACGTCCTACAATTCTTGTATATAGGTTTTCTACAAGTTCGTTTCCATCTCTAAATTCTCTAGCTACAACAAATCCATCTGTATGGCAATCTTCCTCTGTAACTATTACGTCTTGAGAAATATCAACCATTCTTCTAGTTAAGTAACCTGAATCCGCTGTTCTTAAAGCTGTATCAGTAAGACCTTTTCTGGAACCATGGGTTGAAATAAAGTATTCTTGTACAGAAAGTCCCTCACGGAAGTTAGCCTTGATTGGAATCTCTATGATCTTTCCATCTGCTCTAGACATAAGTCCACGCATACCACCTAACTGTCTGATTTGGTTGGTTGAACCACGGGCACCAGAGTCTGCAAATATCTTAATATTGTTATCTACTTTTAACTCATTAAGTAGGGCATCTGTAACCATATCAGTGGTCTCTCTCCAAATATCAATAACTTTTTCATATCTCTCATCATCTGTGATAAGTCCACGTCTATAAAGTTTTTGATATTTGTCTACACTTTTATCAGCTTCATCTACGATATCCCATTTTTGTTTTGGAATAGTAACGTCAGACATAGATACTGTAAGACCTGATAATGTTGAGTACTTATAACCTACAGTTTTAATATAGTCTAGAACTTCAGCTGTTTTAATATTTCCATGTTTTCTAAAGCATTTGTCAACTATATCTTTTAAAACACCTGATGAAGTTACTGTATCTACTTCAAGTGAATATGGATCTTCTTGCCTATTAACATAGCCCAAATCTTGTGGAATACCTTCATTATAAATAAATCTTCCAACTGATGAATTTACAATCTTACCAGGATCTTTAGGATCTTTCTTAACTTTTACTCCTACCTTAGTTTGAAGAGTTACATAGTGGTTTTCTAAAGCTTTTTTCATCTCTCCAATGTTTTCGAAAACCATGCCTTCACCCTTGGCACCTTCTTTTATAGTTGTTAGGTAATAAGCACCCAAAACCATATCTTGAGAAGGTGATGTTATAGGTTTACCATCTTTTAGACCTAAGATGTTGTTTGTTGACATCATAAGAAGTCTTGCTTCTATTTGAGCTTCATTTGATAAAGGTAAGTGGATAGCCATTTGGTCCCCATCAAAGTCCGCATTAAAAGCAGGACATGCAAGTGGATGAAGTTTTATAGCTTTTCCTTCTACCAATACTGGTTCGAAAGCTTGAATACCTAGTCTATGAAGTGTAGGAGCACGGTTTAGTAGTACTGGATGATCTTTGATAACATCTTCTAAAATATCAAATACTCTTGGATCTTTTTTCTCAACCATTTTCTTTGCCGATTTTAAGTTATGGGCCATACCATTTTCCACAACTTTGTTCATTATAAATGGTTTAAATAATTCAAGAGCCATCTCTTGCGGCAAACCACATTGGTTAAACTTAAGGTCAGGTCCTACTACGATTACTGAACGACCAGAATAGTCTACTCTCTTTCCAAGTAAGTTTTGTCTGAAACGTCCGCTCTTTCCTTTCAATAGGTCTGATAGAGACTTCATGTTTCTATTTGAAGCACCTGTTACCGCTCTTCCTCTTCTACCATTGTCGATAAGAGCATCTACTGCTTCTTGGAGCATTCTTTTTTCATTTCTAACAATGATTTCTGGAGCTCCAATGTCTAATAGTCTCTTTAAACGGTTGTTTCTGTTTATAACTCTTCTGTAAAGGTCATTAAGGTCACTAGTTGCAAATCTTCCACCTTCAAGTTGTACCATTGGTCTTAATTCTGGTGGCATTACTGGAAGTACATCAAGAATCATCCATTCTGGTTTATTACCTGATGTGATAAAAGAATCCACAACTTCAAGTCTTCTAGAAATTCTAACTTTCTTTTGACCTGTAGCATTTTCAAGTTCTTTTATTAGTGACTTGTATTCTTTCTCTAGGTCAATAGAACTTAAAAGTTCCTTTATAGCCTCAGCACCCATTTCAGCTCTAAATTCTGTATCATCTGGGAAATTATCTAAAGCATCTGAATATTCTGTTTCAGAAATTTCTTGTTTTACATAAAAGTCTGTTTCACCTGGATTTATTACAACATATGATGCAAAGTATAGGATTTTTTCCAATATTCTTGGACTCATATCAAGAAGTAATCCCATCTTAGATGGAATACCCTTGAAATACCAAATATGACTTACAGGTGCTGCAAGTTCTATATGACCCATTCTTTCACGTCTAACTTTTGATTTTGTTACTTCAACTCCACATTTTTCGCATACTACACCCTTGTATCTAATTCTTTTATACTTTCCACAAGAGCATTCGTAGTCCTTGGTTGGTCCAAAGATTTTTTCACAGAAAAGTCCGTCTTTTTCAGGTTTAAGAGTTCTATAGTTTATTGTTTCAGGTTTTTTAACTTCACCATGTGACCATGATCTAATTTTTTCAGCAGATGCTATCTTCATCCTCATAGCATCAAAATTTTGTAATTCTGACAAAAAATCCCCCTTACTCTTCTACTTCTTCTATATTGTAACCTTGTTCTGTTGAATCTTCGTAATCATTAACACCAGTGCCTTCAAAAACTTCAGATACATCTTCATCTTTGTTTACTTGTCTTTTCATAGACTTGGCTTGACTTCTTATTTTTGAAGCGTCAATTTTTTCTACTTCGGAGAATCTGTCTTGGTCCTCAATATTTTCTCTAATTTCCATAGGTTCTCCATCTTCATCTAAAAGTTCAACATCAAGAGCAAGTGATTGAAGTTCCTTAACCAGTACCTTAAATGATTCTGGTGTTCCTGGATCAGGAATATTTTCACCTTTTACAATTGATTCATATGTTTTAACCCTACCTGTTACATCGTCAGATTTTACAGTCAAGATTTCTTGTAGTGTATGGCTTGCACC
>JBQDYR010000050.1:1013-6811 GCA_052105355.1 Anaerococcus sp. | reverse complement strand
GCTTGCACCGTAAGCTTCAAGTGCCCAAACCTCCATCTCTCCAAATCTTTGACCACCAAATTGGGCCTTACCACCTAATGGTTGTTGTGTTACTAATGAATATGGTCCAATAGATCTAGCGTGGATCTTCTCTTCAACCATATGGTGAAGTTTCAACATATACATTACTCCAACTGTTACTGGGTTCTCGAAAGATTCCCCTGTTCTTCCGTCTCTAAGGTAGATTTTTCCTGTTTTATTTACATATGGAGCAACTTTCTTTGCTTCTTCTAAAGCTTCTTCTATTTCTGTATCCATAGCTCCGTCAAATACAGGTGTAGCTATTTTCCATCCCATAGTTCTTGCCGCAAGTCCCATGTGAACTTCTAATACCTGACCGATATTCATACGTGAAGGAATACCTAGTGGGTTTAAGCAGATTTGGATAGGAGTTCCATCTGGTAAGAATGGCATGTCTTCTCTAGGTAAAATTCTAGAAACAACACCCTTGTTTCCGTGTCTACCACACATTTTATCCCCAACCATAATCTTTCTTTTGGTTGCTACATATACTCTTATTACTTTATTTACACCAGGTGATAGTTCATCACCGTCTTTTTTGTTATATTCTTTTACATCAACAACTATTCCGCTTTCTCCATGTGGAACTTTAAGTGATGTATCTCTTACTTCTCGAGCTTTTTCTCCAAAGATTGCTCTAAGTAGTCTTTCTTCTGGTGAAAGTTCAGTTTCTCCTTTTGGTGAAACTTTTCCAACCAACATATCTCCAGACATAACTTCGGCACCTATTCTAATGACTCCATCTTCATCAAGATTTTTCTTCATGTCTTCTCCGACATTTGGAATATCCCTAGTTATTTCTTCCGCACCTAGTTTTGTTTCTCTTGCTTCACACTCGTGTTCTTCTATATGAACAGAAGTTAATACGTCATCCATTACTAGCTGTTCATTTAAAAGCATAGCATCTTCGTAGTTATATCCTTCCCATGTTGTAAAGGCAATAAGGATATTTTTACCTAGTGCTAATTCACCATTATCTGTTGATGGACCATCAGCTAGGATTTCATTGGCTTCTACATGATCACCTGATTTTACAATTGGTCTTTGATTTATTGTTGTACCTTGGTTAGCACGTTTAAATTTAAGAAGTTTATAGCTATCAATTTCTCCATCAGAATCTCTTTTAACTCTGATTCTATCATCTCCAACATAAACAACTTCTCCAGCATGTTTAGAAAGTACACATACACCTGAATCTTTTGCAGCCCTATGTTCTATACCTGTTGCAACTATTGGTGCTTCAGATTTTATAAGTGGAACTGCCTGACGTTGCATGTTAGCACCCATTAGAGCACGAGTTGAATCGTCGTTTTCTAAGAATGGGATTAAACTTGCTCCTACAGATACTATCTGTTGTGGAGAAACGTCCATAAATTCAATATTTTCTCTTGGATAGATGTCGTTTTCACCATTTATACCACGACCAGATACTCTATCATTTACAAATCTTTGGTCATCGTCCAAAGGTTCATTAGCTTGGGCTATGATATAGTAGTCTTCTACGTCTGCTGTTAGGTATACAATCTCATCAGTTACTCTACCATCATCTACTACTTTTCTATAAGGTGTTTCAATGAAACCATACTTATTTATTCTTGCATAAGTAGTTAAAGACGTAATAAGACCGATATTTGGTCCTTCAGGTGTCTCTATTGGACAAATTCTTCCATAGTGGGAATCATGTACGTCTCTTACTTCTACTCCTGCCCTATCTCTTGAAAGACCGCCTGGTCCTAATGCAGAAAGACGTCTCTTATGAGTAAGTTCACTCATAGGGTTAGTTTGATCCATGAATTGTGATAACTGAGATGAACCAAAGAATTCTTTTATAACTGCAGTTACAGGTTTTATATTAATTAAACCTGCAGGTGTAGCAAGATCAGGATCTTGGGTAGTCATTCTTTCTCTAACAACTCTTTCCATCCTAGCAAGACCAACTCTAAATTGGTTTTGTAAAAGTTCTCCAACTCCTCTTACCCTTCTGTTTCCTAAGTGGTCTATATCATCCACTTCTCCAATTCCTTCAAAAAGGTTGAATTGGTAATTAACTATTGCGAGAATATCTGATTTTGTAATGTGTTTTGGTGCAAGTTCTTTCTTTCTTCTTTCTATTTGATCTACTATTTCTTCTTTGGAATCAGCATTATCGATGATATCTCTCATAACTGGATAGTAAACTTTTTCTGAAAGTTCATCTTCATTTAGGCTAAGTCCTTCAAGTTCTTCAAAAGAATGTAGGTCAACAAAATGATTACCACAAATTCTAAGAATTTGTTCTTCATTATCTTCTCTTAAAACTTTGATATCAACAAAGTTTATACCTGCATTTTCTATAGCTATAGCAGTTTCTTTATCTATTCTTTCTCCTTGTTTTACAAAGAGTTCTCCTGTTTCAGAATCTACCACATCGCTTGCAGCTAATCTTCCTGTGATTCTATCTTGTAAAGCTAGTTTTTTGTTGTATTTATATCTACCAACTTTTGCAAGATCATATCTTCTATCATCAAATAAAAGATTGTTGATAAGATTTTGTGATGACTCTAAAGAAGCAGGATCTCCTGGTTTTAGTTTTCTATATATCTCTATTAAAGCTTCTTCTGATGTTTCAGAATTTTCTTTTTCTAAAGTTTTTCTTAAATGTTTTGTATCTCCTAATGCCTCAATCATCTCTTCATTTGAATTGAAAAGAAGCGCTCTAACAAATGTTGTAGCTGGTAATTTTCTTGTTCTATCAAGTCTAACATTTACTGTATGTGAAGCATCAGTATCAAATTCTATCCATGCACCTCTGTTAGGAATAACAGTTGATGAGTACATTTTATTTCCGGACTTATCAAGCTCACTTGCAAAGTAAACACCAGGACTCCTTACAAGCTGACTTACTATAACCCTTTCTGCTCCGTTTATAACAAAAGTTGCAGAATCTGTCATCATTGGGAAATCTCCCATAAAGACTTCTTGTTCTTTTACTTCTTCGGTTTCCTTATTTATTAGTCTAGCTTTTACTTTTAAATCTCTTGAGTAGGTAGTATCTCTTGCCTTTGATTCTTCTACAGAATACTTTGTATCTTCATCAAAATCATAGCCTACAAACTCTAATATTAATTTTCCGTTATAATCTTCAATTGGGGAAATGTCTTCAAGGATTTCGCCCAAGCCTTCATCTAAAAACCATTGATAAGAATCTTTTTGAACTTTCAATAGGTTTGGTAAATCAAGAGCTTGAGGGATTTTAGAAAAGCTTACTCTTTCGGTTTTACCGAAGAACTCTTTATGATATTGCACTATATATTACTCCTTCATCTCTAACACATAAGAACTTCATCACAAATTTATATTTTTTATAAAATATTATATTTTTTGTGATTACTGACTATAATAAACATTGATTTATGCGTGTTTTTCAACATAAATGAATATTTATTATGAAAATAAAAAATCTCGCTAAATTAGATTTCTAGCAATTGTTAATTATATCAAACTTTACAATACTATGTCAACTATTTTTACGAGAATGTATATATAAAAATCTAAATATTAAAATATTTCTATATATTATATAATAAAAAATTTTTTTGTCAAACAAAGTTTATAAAAAAGCCAGAGAAAAACTCCAGCTTTTTTACAAATAATTATTCAATATAAGTCACTTCCATAGAATGATTCTTGCCAACAAGATCATAATCTACTTTACCTACAACCAAACCAGAAATAGGTCTAAAGCCTTCAGGTAGGTTTAATTTCTTTACATAATTAGCATTAGGTCCCAACGTATGCACAAGTCCTCTTATATAACAAGACCCAAGCCCCATTTCCGCAGCTTTTAAACTCATATTTTGAATCACGCATCCTGCATCTTCATATTCAACAGTACTATCCCTATTATATGAAAACATTATAAAGGTAGAGGCTCCAAATAAAAAATCAGATTCGTTGTTTTTAAGCTCATTATATTCCTTGGACATCTCTTCAATCAAAGTTTTATCCCTAATAACTGTCAAATGAACAGAATCATAGGCTCCATGTCCTATAGGAGATTTTTTTGCTGCATCAATTAACTTTTCTATCTCTTCATTTGTTAACTTTTCATCAAGAAATTTTCTAGATGAAACCCTTGTTTCTAATACTTTATCAAGATCCATATTGTCCACCTTTCTTGTAAAAATTATAACAAATATAAGTTGATTTACCAAAAAATAAGCCTCTTTTTATGATATAATTAAAATAATTGGAGGTCTTATGAAATTTATTAGCAGATTTTTAAATACTATAGCAGGAATTTTTAGAATATTTGTAACTCTTGCCTTTTTATGGGGAATAGTTTTTACATTTTTTGTTGATAGAAACTTGCTAACAGCCTTTTATGACATATTAGGTTTTGATTCTGTATCACCTGAGATTATAAAAATAATCACAGCTATTATATTTGCCTTTGCTTTTTTTGTTAACCTAGTAGTAACACGACTTATCTTTAAGGCAAATAAAACAGGTAGCCACCATATGTCCAATATGTTCTTTGGTTTTGTTTTTGTTTTTATTGACCTTGGAATTTACTTTTTTACTAGAGATCAAAATTTTCTATACTTACTAATTTTTTCAGTTGTTTTAATAATAGGATCTCTATTTGGACTGGGTGCAAAAGCCAGGGGACTCTACCCAAGCCAAGATACATCTGACAAAGAAGAAGTATCAAGCCAAGAGCTTTTAAATGAAGATACTACAAGTCTAGAAGGAGAAGATTCCCAAGACAATCAAGAAAAAGAAGAAATAGATGATGAAAATCTTGATAAAGAAGACTTAGAAAAAGTAAAAAATGAAGAAACTATAGAACAAATACCAGATGAAATAAAAGAAGAAAAGGAAGAAAGCTTAGAATCAGATAAAGAAGTCTTAGAAAAAGAAACGTCTGAAGCAAATAACAAAGATAATGATAATGGTATCGAGACTATATCAGAAGTTTCAAATCAAGAAGAACATCCATCTGAAGAAGAAACCTATGATAAAGCTCCTTCACAAGTTTCAGATAATATAGAAGAAGTTACAATAGAAAAAGATAATTCGACAAAACCTGAAAATAAAGAAGAGAACAAAGAGTAGGCATAGTCTTGCTCTTTTTTAGAATAATATTTGGAGGATACTATGAATAAAAAATATTTAGAACTTTTAAAGAAAAATTATCCAACGAAATCTCATGTATTTGATGAGCTTATTTCATTAAATGCCAAACTTTACTTGCCAAAGGGAACTGAATACTTCTTCTCTGATCTTCATGGTGAAGCCAAAGCTTTCATCCATCTTTTAAGGTCCGCTACAGGAAATATCAGAGATAAAACTTCCCAATACTTTGGAGATACTCTTGTAAAAAAAGACCAAGATGACTTAGCTAATTTAATCTACGAGCCTGAAAAATACCTTCAAAAAATGAAAGAAGAAGACCTTATTGATGATGACTGGTATACAATTACCATTCATAGACTTGTTTATCTATTTAGATTTGTCTCTACTAAATATCCAAAAACTAAAGTCCGTGATAAATTTCCAGCTAATTATTCAGAGATTATAGACGAACTTCTCTATACAAACGATTCCGAATTTAATAAGAAACTATACTATGAAAAAATAATAGAAAATATAATAAAATACCAATCATGTGATGATTTCATTATTTCTCTTGCATATCTTATCCAAAGAGTTTCTGTTGACGAGCTTCATATAGTGGGTGATATATATGATAGAGG
>JBQDYR010000050.1:0-1003 GCA_052105355.1 Anaerococcus sp. | reverse complement strand
GGTCCTTCACCTCACTTAATTATGGAAGAACTTAGAAATTTTCCATCTGTAGATATTCAATGGGGAAACCATGATATAGGTTGGATGGGAGCAGCATGCGGTAACAGAGCCTTGGTAGCCTCATCAATGTGCAACGCTCTTCAATATAATAATTTTGACTTCCTAGAAGAAGGTTACGGTCTAAACCTAAGACCCCTATATGAATTTGCTATAAGTACCTATAGAAATGATCCTTGCGAAAGGTTTATGCCAAGAATTTATGAAGAAAATATTTATGATCAAATAAATAAAGAAGTTGCAGCAAAAATGTTTAAAGCTATGTCTGTAATTAGGTTTAAGCTAGATGGTCTACTTATAGAAAGAAATCCAGAATTTGAAATGGATGATAGAAATTTCCTAAGATTTGTAGACTTTGAAAATATGACCTATAAGGGAGCAAAACTGCTTGATACCAATTTCCCAACCATAGATCCAAAAGATCCTCTAAAGCTTACTGAAGAGGAAGAATTTGTTATCTCTGTTTTACAAAGAGAATTCCAAAAAAATCCTCTCTTAACTAAACACATTAAATTCTTATACTCTCATGGCTCTATGTATAAAATTTCAAACGGTTCTCTTCTCTTCCATGGATGCATTCCACTTACAGAAGATGGAGAATTTGAGAAACTTACCATAAAAGGAAAAACTTATAAAGGCAAAGCCCTTATGGATATTTTTGAAGACTATATTAGAAAAGCCTATTATGAAAAAAATAAAAGTGAGAGAACTTTTGCCCAAGATGTAGTTTGGTATCTCTACTACGGAAAAAGATCTCCACTTTTTGGAAAAAGTCAATACTCATATTTTGAAAGTCTTCTTGTAGATGATGATAGCCTCAAAAAAGAAGTTATGAATCCTTACTTTGAGCTATCTAAAAAAGAAGAAATTTGTGATATGATACTTAATGAATTTGGACTTGAAGGAGATAATACAAGAATTGTAAATGGACATGTACCTGTAAATG
>JBQDYR010000049.1:11806-12455 GCA_052105355.1 Anaerococcus sp. | reverse complement strand
TTTCTATTTTAAAATCACTTAAAAGAGCCTCTCCTTTAACATAGTTTTCATATTGTTCTTGTAGATTGATCCTAAGAGAAGCAATCTTTTTATTATTTACATCTGTTTTTATAGAAACTTGATTTATCTTTTCAGCACTTATATTTTCTAAATATATTTTTAGTTGTAATCTTTTATCCTTTTTATAAAAGCTTGAAAACAGCCTTTTTAAGGTATCTACTAAAATTTTATCTAGGTCTGTTTCGTATATTCTTACATGAGATTTTTCTAAGTTTAATCTGTCTCCACCTTTACAATAATAGCAATAGCAAATCTCATCATGATATTTCAGTCCTCGTGGTCCATATTGTTTTTTCAAATATCTGCCACAAACACTGCACTGTATGAGGTCGTCATACTTTCCTTCTTTTTTATAATCTCTTTGAATTTTTACTCCAACATTTTCTTTTCCATCTTTTATTATATTTTTCAGTGAATGGTAAGGTAGATAGTTTTGTTTTTTCTCCTTTATCTCTCTGATATTTTCAAATGTAGTTTTGTCTATCAAACCTTCATGGGTGTTCTCTGTTATAATCCACTCTTCTTTATCACGAAACTTACTTTTCCTACTTGGATCATGTCTATTTGAGTATACTCTTTGAATCAAATT
>JBQDYR010000049.1:2976-11796 GCA_052105355.1 Anaerococcus sp. | reverse complement strand
TATTCATCAGGTGTCGTATATGTTTTAGTCAATTCTCTTGCTATTTGCATATTGGATTTTCTTTGACTTGCCATATAAAAGATAAGTCTTACTACATCTGCTGCCTTTTCGTCCATCACCAGAACTCTTTTTCCATCAATTTTATCAACCTTATAGCCATACGGAGCCATCGCTCCTATAAAAGACACTTGTTTCATTTTTATTTCTTTGGAGGCTTTTATTTTCTTTGAAATATCTTTTGCGTATAAATCATTGAAGATATTTTTTATTGCTATTTCATAACTCTGATCTGATTTTATACCGTCTTTAGTATCCAGATTATCATTTACGGAAATAAATCGAACTCCCAAAAATGGAAATACTTTTTCGATATAGTTTGCGATTTCTAAATACTCTCTACCAAACCTTGACATATCTTTTACTATGATACAATTTATCCTGCCTGTTCGAATATCTTCCATCATTTCAATAAATGCAGGTCTTTTAAAATTTGTTCCAGAATACTCATAGTCCTTGTACACTCTTAAAATCTTTATATCTTTTTCGTTTGCAGCATTTATACAAAGTTCTTCCTGCATTTCTAGTGAATTACTTTTATCCCTGTAAGCTTCCTTTCTTTCCTGTGATAATCTAGCATAAATACCGGCAATGTATATTTTTTCAATCACTTTTACAACTTCTGTTTCTGATTGTGATATATGCCTATTTTTTGTTCTAGCCATAGCATACCTCACTTTCAGCACTTACAAGACTTTTATTCATAACAGTGGGTATAGTTTTTGACTTCCTGCTTTTATCGATACTTTTCTTTTTTATAGTGTTAGCTTTAATGTCAGACTTATCCATTTTTGTCATTTCTTCAAGTAAAGACAATTCTTCAGTATGATTAAACCTAACATCTATCGTCTTATCTTCAGAAATAAAAATTTTATCAATGAGCATCACAACAGACAATCTATCTATTTCCGATAAATTTTTATACTTGTTAATGTCGATGATCCAACTCTTATTTTTGTCAATCTTCTCCTTAGTATCTTCCTGTTTTTTTAATCTATACTCGATACTTTCATCTAATTTAGTCAATTTCTCTGTATAGTTTTTTCTAAAAAGTTGATATTCTTCTTTACTAATAACATCCTCTTTTAGGTCAAGGTATAGGGAAGATAAGAGTTCTTCTGTCATCGCTTTTTCTCGTTTTAGTATAGGAATTTGATTGTCTTTCAAATTTTCATTTATATCTATACGCTGAACTTTAGAATATAGATTTTCATTAAATTCAATGTAGGACTTCATTATTTTAGATACTGCTTTTATCAAGGTTTCTTCTTTTATGCTGTGTCTTGTGCAAGATTTTTCCTTGTTGTACTTTGAACAGATATAGAATATCTCTTCTCTTTTTTTATACTTTACAGTCCTTCTAATCAAAGAACTTCCACATTCTTTACAAAAAAGCATTCCTGTAAAAATATCAATTTTGTCCTTTCCACGAGAATTATTCAAATCTCTTTTTAACATAGTATTTGCAATAGTAAAAACTTCTTTACTTATAATTGATTCATGGGTATTTTCTACTCTTATCCATTCTTCTTTCTCTTTTTCTATCTGCTTTTTATTTTTATAACTTAAAGTAACACTCTTTCCTTGTAAAGTATTTCCAATATATACTTCATTTTCTATAATTCTATTTACTGTCTTTGCTGACCAAGTTCCACCTTTTGTATTTTGAAATCCATTACACTTAAATCCTTGACTTTCTTTATATTTTCTTGGAGTTAAAACTCCTAAATGATTTAGTTCATCTGCAATTGCCTTTGAGGAATATCCCAAGAGTTTCATATCAAATATATTTTTGATGATATCCGATATCTCTTTATCAATCACTAACTTATTTTTGTTCTTTTCCGATTTTTTATATCCATAAGGTGCAAAAGCGCTGATGAAATCACCTTTTTCTCTTTTTATCTTTTGAGAGCTTTTTACCTTATTGGAAATATCTCGGCAATAACTATCATTGATGAAGTTTTTTATAGGAAGTATAAGATGTGTATCGTTTATATCTGCACTTTTACTATCGTAATTGTCATTTACTGATATAAATCTTATACCATTTTCCGGAAATATTCTTTGAATATATTTTCCAGCTTCTATATAATCTCTTCCGAATCTTGATAAGTCCTTTACAATAATTGTATTGAACTTTCTATCATAGGCAGCCTTTATCATTTCTTTAAAATTGGGACGATCAAAATTTGCACCTGAATATCCATCATCAACATACTCTTTGATCATTGTAATTTGATTTTTTCTTGCATAAGAGTTTATAATTTCTCTTTGATTGGATATAGAGTTACTTTCTGTTTTTTCGCCATCTTCTTTTGATAATCTTAAATACATAACTGCCAAATTTTCTTTTGGCAAATTGTTTTTAAACATAAAAAAGCCTCCTTTAGTTCAATTTACATACAATAAATCAAACCAAGGTTAGGCTTCCACAAAAATATTATAACGCTCCTTATATTTTTTGTCAGCCCCTAATAGACAGAAAATTTTTCTTTGATGTATTCCTCTACTAAATTTTCTAAGCTAAATCCATTTTCATTAAATTTAACTTCTATGTTCCAACCATCAATTTGATTTATCATCTGTTTATCTTTTTTATCTGTTTTCATTTCAGTGTTTATATTATGTTCATCACACATAATATCTTCTCCTTATATTTAAATTTTTAAGTTTTTTGACATTAACAGGCGTGTAGGTCACGACATTGGAATTTCACCACCGCCCCTTTTCAAGATGAGCCGGCAACAACTGTAGAAGTATCATTATCCCCATTTGCTTCAATGCATCAGTTTCCTAGGCTGAATATATAATTTCTTTTTGTCGCTCGTTTTCTTTTATCCTTCTTTTAACTAGAGTATTTATTTAAACCGAAATCCTTATCAGCAGAAATGTCATGGCGAAGAAATTATAAAGCTCCACAAATGGTTAATGTCCTGTCTTGGTCTATTCAGTTGTCAAGGTTCAAAATCTATATATAACGAGGTATAAAAGTCCCTCTATATATAAACCTTACTTTCAGGACAATTTTTAACACTTTTTTGAATATTTTTTTGAAAAATTTTTAAAAAATAGAGGACAGAGATATTTTCCCCTGCCCTCTAGTTGATTTACCTATCCAAAAGTTTTCTCAGTTTCTCTAAAACCTTATTTCTTAATCTACTGATTTTCATCGGATTTGTATCTTCTTTCTTTGCAACTTCTGTGAGAGTTTTATCCTCAAAATACAGTGATTTAATTAGGTTTCTCTCTTCGTCATTTAGACTGTCTAATGCACGATACAAATCTTCTATACGCATTTTGGTTTCAATGATTTTTTCAACATCAACTGTATTATCTGCAATATCTACAACACTTATATTATAATCTCCAAAATGAAACACCTTATGCTTTCTATCTAATCTTTTCAAATGAGCTTCATGATTAAGCTCTTTTTTATATGCTCTATACACTTCATCAGGTACATAAATTTTTTTACCTTTGACATAAATATATTTTTCTTTGTCTGACATCCTTTGATCCTCCTTTTTTTACTCATTTTCTTGATTTTTGAGCATAAAAAAGGAGGACTACGACATTTTGACATGTCGAGTCCTCGAATTATTAAATATATTTGATTTTTATATGAATTTGTTTTACAAGCAAAAAATTGAATTGATTTTAGTAATTATATCTATACCTTTAAGCATCTTATAATAAGTCTCATCCACTTTTATTATGACCTCCATTATCCCTCCTACAATTACAAAATAAGCAATTAATCAAATCGATATTTAAAAGACTCTTGATACAGTATTATTATTTCAAAAGAATTAATAATACATTCACTCAAATATATGAATCGATCAATTCTGCATTATGAAATCAATTTAAAATCATAGTTTTATTTGTTCACAAATATTATTCACCTCTTTATTATCCTAAAATTTAATTATAAACAACATAAATTAATATCACATTTAGGCTAAATTAATGAATTAAATTCTAAATTTATCTAACCACCCTATAACTTCTACAAATGTATCTCTATTAATTGAATAATAGATATAATTTTTATGTCTACTACTAGTAATTAATTTACTCATTTTTAATAAAGATAGATGATAAGATATAGTTGCTTTTTCTAATTTAAAATGACTCGATATTTCTCCAGCAGTTAAATTTTTATTAGAAATAATTAACAAAATATCCACTCTAATGGAATTGGATAAAGCATGAAATATTCTAACTAAATCTATCATTTTTTCTTCCTGAAATATTGCCAATAAACTGAATAGGGTATAATAGAAGTAAATAAAACGAAATATTTGTTAATGACAAAATCTGGCTCCCCATACAAATTAAAATGAACAGCAATATTATCTGGTAAAAATAAACATATAATAAAAATTATCAGTAATATTAAAATAAATACTGTTATGTCTTTTAATAAAGTTTTTTTCATAAAATAATCCTCCTTAATTATAAATATTAAGCTCTTATGACTTTAAAATATTAAAATTTGATTAACCCAAAATAATTGTAATTATAATAAAAATAGTTGCAAGAATGATGATCTTCAAACCAAAAATAGCAAAAGTCAGTCTTCTAACTAAAATTATTTCTATAGCACAAAATAATATAATTAAAATACTCTATTTTATTATTATAGACTTATATCTTATGTATTTTTCATACTAAAACTATAAGCTTGAATTACTATATCTCTCTAATAATTCTCCTATTTCTTTATTTGAATATCCTAGTAAATTTAATTTCTCTATAAACTCTTTTATTAATTTCCTTAACTCTTTCTTACGTAAAGTTCCCAATTTCAACAAATTATTAGTAACAAAATACCCTTTTCTATTTTGAGTATACACAAACCCTTCTTGTTCTAGTAGTTTAAAAGCACGATATACTGTTGCAGGATTACAGCCTTCTTCTTTAGCCATTAAACGAATAGAAGAAAGTTTCTGACCTGGTAAATAATCTCCTTTTAAAATTAAATTCCTTAAGTTAGCTGCTATGTGTATATATAAAAAACAGCCACTCATTTTATGTATCACCCTTTCCTCGTATAAATTTCCAATATGTAGAATATGGAATAATGGCAAAAAATAGTAAGAAGTACTTGTTCATAACTGTATCCGCTTTTCCTTGTGCATCAAAATGAACTGGTATTCTTTCTGGTAAAAACAAACAGATAATAAATATTACAGCTATAAGCAAACCCAACACTAACAAATCTTTTAACAATCTTTTCTTCATATCTCTTTATCTCCTTGAATTAAATATATTTTGATTTACTAGCTTTTGAATAAATTATGATTGCAGAGACTAATAAAATAAATGCAGTTACCCATAAGGTAATTCCTATTGGTACATGAAAAAACCAAATTATCATAACTGGTGTAGCTAATGCAATCATTCCAATAACACCCGATAAAATAACTGGTACACTTTGTTTTACAACTATCATTTCATTATTCCATCCATAATTAGGATATTTTTTGTTTAATGCTATGCCCAAAACTGTAATAAAAATTGAGTAACAAATAGGAATAATCAAAAGTCGAATATATTGAATCATATCCATATTAACTTTAATAGTAAATACAAATATAGAAACAATATATCCTAAAGCATGTAATGTGAAATTTACTGCAAGTTTTGATTTTAAAATCATGTCCATTGAAATTGGAGAACTTTGCATAATCCAAGCATTCTTACCTTCCAAAGAAATAGATGAAGCAGCTGGGCAACTCAATATAAGCATTGATGCAATATAAACAGGAGCGTAGTTAGAAAAAACTTCATTTATATTTTGTATTTTTACATATTCACTAATTTGTTGTGGAGATGAAACTAATAAAACTAAGCTAAAAATAATTAACAATACTATTCCTAGTCCTGTATTCAAAACTACCATGTATGAATTTAAATATCGCCCTAATTCTTTCTTATATAGAGCAATAAAAGGGCTACTTCTTTTATTAATTTTTTTATGACTTGAGTACTTTGGTGTGGTTTTTGAAAGTGAAATAAGTAAGTCATACCTTAACGACACATTCTTTACAAAAAGATAATAAACAATCATAGATATTACAATAAAAAATCCCATTCCAACGGACAGTGAAAAGAATGAATTTTTCATAAAAACTTTTGATAACGGGTAAATTGCAGTAATTTGTTTTGCTAATATAAACTCAATATTATTAAGATTATTTCTTGATTGCATACTATATACAGCTATACATCCAATAAAACCAAACATAACAAATGAAAAAATCAAAGATATGATATTTTTATTTTTAAAAAAAGATGAAACAAGTATAATTAATATACCCATACAAGTAGCTATACACATAGGAATTAATGGAACAAATAAAACAGATATAAAGTAAAACAAAATTTGTAATACTCTTGCTTTTATACTTATAAGCCAAATAACTCCTCCTGGAATCATAAAAAGAAAAGTAATTAAGAAATTTAGTAAATACATTAAAAAGAACTTACTACTAATAATTTCATTATTCGTTACGGGTAATGATAAGAGCATATCTATGTCTTTACTGCCGAATAAAATACCATTCGAATAGAAGATAGTTATAAATAATATGCAAAAACTAGACACTGAAACCATATAAGCTGGTATCAACTCTTGTTGACCAATTCGAACTAATGTTTTTGCAATCATAGTATTATAAACACCAATAAATAATGTGAGAGCTATAACCCCTAATCCCACAATAATTCTTGAACCTTGTGTATTACCTCTTTTTTTGATTTCATTAATAGGAAAAAAATTAATTATCTGTGCTTTAAGCAATGTTTTTGTCTTATTCATAAGACTGTACCTCCATAAAATAGGATTCCAAAGATTGATTTCCTTTAACCTTTTCAGTATATCCACTCGCAACCAACCTACCATTTTTAATAATAGCAATCTTATTACATAGTTTTTCTGCAACTTCTAATACATGAGTTGAAAAGAAAATAGCTCCTCCTTCTATAACAAATTCATGCATTAAATTTTTAAGTAAAAAAGTGGCTTTCGGATCCAATCCAACAAAAGGTTCATCTAATATCAACAATTTAGGAGAATGTACTAATGCAGATATAATCGCCAACCTTTGCTTCATTCCATGAGAATAAGATAATATTATGTTTGATAGATAATCTGTCATTTCAAATAAATTTCCGTATTTTTGTATTTTATCCTTACGTTCTTTATTAGAAACTTCATATAAATCTGCAATAAAATTTATATACTGAAATCCCGTTAAATGCTCATATAAATCTGGATTATCTGGAATATATGCCATTATTTTCTTGCAGGCAATCATTTCATCTTTAATTGATAAGCCCGCAATTTTTATATCTCCACTATCGAAACCTTGAATTCCTACAACAGCCTTAATTGTTGTAGTTTTACCAGCACCGTTTGCACCTATAAACCCATAAATATCTCCTCTCTCTATATGCAAAGACAAATTACTCACTACTTTTTTATTATTAACATATGATTTACTAAAATTTTTTATCTCTAACACATTAACCATCCTCCTTCTATTTATTGACACTTTGTCAGTTGTGGTTGAAATTAAATCCAGTAGCCAATATAGCTACTGGACTTTACTGTAATAATTTAATAAAATAGAACTTAATTTATTAATTTTATAAAATAGATTCATCTATCCCTAAAGAATTTGCCAATAATATTTTAAATGATTTTAGATATTTTTCAGTCTTTTCTATGTCCAAACGTTTCATTCCAAGATCATTCGAAACAAAAATATATCCTGATACCAAAAAATCAGCAGTTTCCTTGGGATATTTAACATTAAATATTTTTTCACTATTTCCATCTCTAATTATTTTCTCAAAACACAAAGCTATTTGACCAGTAATTTCATGACATATTTTATCCATTAAGTAACTATTCTCTTTTAAATCCACCATTTTCTGCAATTCTATATTTTCATCTGTGATATTATCTAATGATATAAAAGTCACGGAAAAAAAATCTCTTAATTTGTCTATTGCAGTTCTATTAGTATCATTAGTAATATTTGATATTTTTCGTAATATCGGTTTTGAATATCGTTCTACTATATTATATAAAATATCTTCTTTATTTTTAAAATGATAATATAATAATCCTCGTGATATCTTTGCTTCGTCAATGATATCTTGAGTAGTTGTATTCATATAACCATTTTTCATAAATAATCTAAATGAAATATCCATTATTTCTTCTTTGCGAATTTCAGCATCTTTTACTTCTCTCATTTTTACAAAAAACCACCTATCATATATTGAATACTAGTATATATTATAGTGCTTGTTTGACATTTTGTCAACACTTTTCACACGTTACATATTTATTCTTTTCTACAGTCTATTCACTTTAATCTTATATATGCTATAATTATATAGAAAAGTATTTAATATTCATTGTTTAATTATTGTCAATTAAAACATGTATTAGTGGAGAGAAACTATGATCACATACATATTAGATTTAAAAAATTACAAATTTAATTTTAATCATTATTTATTGAATAACATTTCACAACAAAGAAAAGATAATCTCTTAAAATATAAAAATGATATAGATAAAAACTTATCTTTATACTCTGAATTATTAGTAAAGATGTCTATTGCATCTCTATGCAATATTGATATTTCTAAAATAATCTTAAGTAAAACTACTACTGGAAAACCTATTTGTAAATATCCAAAAAATATTTACTTCAATTTCTCGCACACAAGATCTTC